>JAGPDJ010000048.1 GCA_018057635.1 Ferruginibacter sp.
ACGTTTAATTTCGTATCCACGTTTTGCCATGAACGTGTTAATGCCAACAAAAAGTATAGCCATGAATTTTTTAAAATTTTCTACAGTACTCATTTGTATTGTTTTTACACTGACTGCTTTTGGCCAAAAAACAAAAAGGTCGTTGCAAATAAAGCGGATAAATACAGCCATTAAAATTGATGGTATACTGGATGACACATCCTGGAAAGATGCTCCTGTTGCTGATAAATTTGTTTCATTGAGGCCAACTCCCTTTTTAACTGAAAGTCCGGATAATGCAACAGAAATATATTTCCTTTATAACGATGAAGGTATCTATATTGGCGGCTATCTGCACGAAAAGAACAAAGACAGTATTGCATCTGAATTAATAGGCCGCGACGGATTTGGTAATAATGATTTTATCGGGGTTATTTTTGATACTTACAATGATAAATTGAATGGATTTGAATATTTCGTAACACCATTGGGTGAACAGATGGATTCTAAAATGTCATCTGGTGGAAATGAAGATTTTAGCTGGAATGCGGTTTGGGAAAGTGCTTCAAAACTGCAAAAAGATGGATGGAGCTTTGAAATGTTCCTGCCTTATTCCTGTATTCGATTTGGTAAAAAGAAGATACAAGACTGGGGGCTTAACATTGTAAGGAGAAGACAGAAAAGCGGCCAGCAATTATTCTGGAATTCAATAGACCCAGCTGCCAACGGATTTATGGCACAGGAAGGAATATTAACCGGGCTGGAAAATATAAAACCTCCGATGCGCCTGCAGTTATCACCTTATTTTTCTGCTTACCTGAATCACGATGGTACCGCTGGCCCCGGTATTAAAAAGAACACAACACTTATCAATGGAGGCATGGATGTTAAATATGGTATCAACCAGGCGTTTACGTTAGATATGACCCTGGTACCTGATTTTGGACAGGTACAGACTGATAATAAATTCTTAAATCTGAGCCCTTTTGAACAAAGGTTTTCGGAAAACAGGACCTTTTTTACAGAAGGAACAGAACTGTTTAATAAAGGGAATCTTTTTTACAGCCGCAGGATCGGGATTGACCCTGTATATAAGAAATGGATATCACCTGCCGCCACCGATAGTATTATTGAAGATCCTTCACAGGCAAAGATCATCAATGCAACCAAGATCAGCGGACGTACACAAAAAGGACTGGGAGTAGGAATCCTTAATGCAATAACCCAACGACAATTAACAACACTACAAAATAAGACAACCGGTGAAAGGCACGGTGAAGAAAGTATGCCATTAACCAATTACAATGTTTTTGTACTGGATCAGACACTGAAGAACAACAGCAGTATTTCACTGGTAAATACTAATGTGTGGAGAAGCGGAAATGATTATGATGCTAATGTTACATCTGCACTTTTTGATTTAAACAATAAGAAGAACAGCTGGAATGTTGGAGGAAATGTAAGTTTCAGTAATGTAATCGGTGCTAATAATAAAACAATAACCGGGTATGCACACAGCATTTACCTGGGTAAAACTAGCGGCCGTTTTACCTTTAATGTATGGCAGGATCTTACCAATGATAAATATGATAAAAGTGATCTTGGGTATTTTACCAATAACAATACCATGGACCAGGGATTGTGGGCAGGATATAACTGGAACAAGCCGGGTAAATGGTATAATCAGTTGCGCATAAATACCAACTTCTGGGTAAGCAGGCTGGTATCGCCCATAGATAATTTACGTAGAAAGTCAATGATGTTCCAGGGGGCAGGAATTAATTTTAACGCGAATGCACAAACGAAAAAACTCTGGTGGCTCGGTTTAAACATTAATGGCGGACCGGGTGGAAATGATTTTTATGAACCAAGGTCATATGGCCGGGTTTTCCGGAATAAGGGAAGGATCGGGCTAAATGCATATGTGGAAAGTAATTCAGCTAAGCGGTTTTCCTGGAGCGGAAACCTGTTTGCCGGCACAGGTGGTGTATTTAAAAGAACAAGCCTTGAATACAGCCTTTCCGGTAAAGCCCGCTTTAACAGTAAATTTTCTGTAGACTATACGGTTTTTATATCCAATACAAAAAACCAGCCGGGTTGGGCCAGCCAGGAAACAAATACATCCGGTGAACAGGTTATCTATTTTTCAAGAAGGGATGTAAGAAATGTAGAAAATGTGCTGAGCCTTAAATACAGCTTCACCAACAGGATGGGCTTTACCATGCGTACAAGGCATTCCTGGACAAAAGTAGATCCGAAGGAGTTTTATGAACTGGATAAATTTGGAGATCTGCAGCCGCTTACCACTACATTTACAAAGAATGTAAATCAGAATTTCAATTTCTTAAGTGTTGATATGGTTTACAACTGGCAGTTTGCTCAGGGAAGTTTTTTCAGCATTGTATGGAAAGATTTCGGGGAGAGTTTCAGCCGGCAGTTTGAAAGGGATTATGTAACAAACCTAGGTAAAACCATAGATGGTTCACATTATAACAGTTTGTCTGTAAAAGTGATATATTTTATTGATTATCTAACGGCAAGGCAGAAACTAAGTAAGAAGAAATCAGTGTAGAATAGATAGCCGGTTTGTTTTGTAGTCGTCTATTTAAGAGATCCCTCCTTCGTCGGGATGACAAGTGTGAAAAAATTACTCATTAATTGGGAAGACTGGTGCAATAAAAGATCCCTCCTTTGACGGGATGACATAAAAATGCCGGGATGCGGTATTGACATAAAACGTCTTTCCGCCTTCCCGGCAATTTTTTTTCAGGTTGTTATTTCAACAATCCTTTAGGAACTTCTTTTTCCAGTAAATATTTATAAATGAATTTTGTTTTCAGGTTTTGAAAATGAAGCCCTTTATTGCCACCCCATCCGTGTCTGCCACCACTGTACATCATAAATTCAAAATCTTTTTTCTGGTCCTGGAGTTTGCTTATTAACTGGATGCTGTTTTGCAAATGCACATTATCATCAATAACTCCATGAGCAATCTGTAACATGCCTTTGTACTTATCTGTATAAGTTAATGCTGAACTTTTTTTATAACCATCAGGATTGTCTTCCAGGGTTCCCATAAAACGTTCTGTATAATGAGAGTCATACAGGCTCCAGTCAACAACACTTCCGCCAGCCATGCCATGTGTAAAAATATCAGCGCCATATGTAAGTGCATAGCAACTCATATATCCGCCATAACTAAAACCGGTAATACAGATCTTTGAAGGGTCAGCGTTCCCATTAGTGATCAGCCAATTAACCATGGTAGTGTAATCTTTCATTTCCCAATAACCAAGATTGTGATACATATAGTTCACGCCTTCTTTTCCAAAATGCCCGCTTGCCCTGTGATCCATGGCAACCTGTATCAATCCTTCTTTGGCAAACCATTGCTGTGTACCAGAAATTGTCCAGTTATCCATCACGGTACCTGCATTTGGGCCGCCATAAACAGAAATGAGCACAGGATATTTTTTATTTTTATCCATATTTAAAGGCCAGGTAACTTTCATGGGCAATTCAAAAAGGCCGTCTTCACTTTTTACTCGGATCAACTCAGTTTTAGCAAGCAGGTAATTATCAAATTCAGGGCCTTTGGCATTGGCAAGCTCTTTAATTACTTTACCATTGTTATCTGCAAGTATCATTATTGCAGGAGTTGCTGAATTCGTTTGCGTTGTTATAAAGTATGAGCCATCAGGCGATAAATTGATGGTTCCATTATTATAATCTCCTGAAGTAAGGCGTTTTAAATTCTTTCCATTCAGGTTAACCCTGTATAGGTCTTTTCTTGCTGAATTTTCAATTCCCCTGGCAGTGAAATAAACGATCCCTTTTTTTTCATCAATATAGTTGAGATCTGTAACTGTGAATTTACCGCTTGTTACTGCATTGATCAGTTTACCATTCATATCATAATAATAAAGTTGTTCCCAACCTGACGCATTATTAAAAAGCAAGAAACCTTTTCCATTTTCTAAAAAATGCAGGCGCTTACCTTCATCATCCAGGTCCACCCATGTTTTTTGTTCTTCATTGTAAAAAATAGTTTTACTGCCGTTGGTAATATTAACCTCCCAGATCTTCAGGTTATTCTGTTTCCTGTTCATCCATTGAACAAGCAGGCTGCTGCCATCTGGCTTCCAGTAAGGCATTCCAAAATACTGATCGTCATTCTGGTTAAAATCTGCCCAGGTTATATTTCCGCCTGCAGGGTTTACAATCCCTACTTTTATTTCAGGGTTCTTATCACCAACTTTTGGGTAACGTACTGTTTCCAGGTAACCGTGTTGACCGTTTCCATCAGTAATTGTATACAAAGGAACCTGGCTGTCATCTGTTCTGAAGAAAGCAATATTTTTACTGTCAGGGCTCCACCAGAATGAACGGTATTGAGAAGAACGGCCCAGGATCTCTTCTGTATAAACCCAGCTCGCATAACCATTCATGATAACATCACTGCCATCAGTAGTAAGCCTTTTTTCTGTTTTGGTGCTTATCTCAACAGTATAGAGGTCATTGTTTTTTGTATAGGCAACAAATTTTCCATCGGGGCTTAATGTTGCATTTATTTCTTTTGCAGAGTCATTGGTGAGTTGCGATTCCGCATCATTGAACTTGTAGTAGAGGTCGTTTAATTTTGTATTTATCCTTGGTTTTACCTGCGGCAGATTCGCTTTAAGGTCTGCATCTGTAGATTCTTTTTCTTCGCCAGTGGCTGCATTTACAACAAGTGTTTTACCTGATTTATTCAACAGGAAATTGCTGTTGTCTATCCAGCGGGTAACATTGGCCGTAGGTTGAATGATACCTTTCAGGTTACCTTTAAAATACTGGTCATCTGTAAGTTGTTTTTGTTGTGCCTGCAACTGAAAACTGATCATTGCCGGTAATACAAGAACCGTTATTTTTTTTACTAATGAAAACATGCCTGTAATTTTTAATTTGAAATTACAAGATAGTTTTTTTTGAAGAAAAGTGATTCTGAAATTTATGAGTGGCTTATTGCAAAAGCAGGTGTGAAAAAAGAACTATATATATAATAATTGCCGGGAAGGCGGAAAGACGAAACATTTATATCAAATATTATTTTCATCGTTTCGCCTTCCCGGCAAAATTCAAATTTAATGCAGGAATAACAGGAATAAAATAAGTTATGGATTGTTCTCCGGCCTCATCATCGGAAAGAAAAGTACGTCCTGGATACTTTGCTGATTGGTTAACAACATGCAAATCCGGTCAATACCAAAACCAATGCCACTGGTTGGCGGCATACCATATTCAAGTGCCCTTAAAAAATCGTGGTCTACAAACATGGCTTCATCATCGCCCCGTTCCATTAACCTGGCTTGTTCTTCAAAACGTTCCCGTTGTTCAATAGGGTCGTTCAGCTCACTGTATGCGTTGGCAATTTCTTTTCCATTTACAATTAATTCAAAACGCTCCACCAGGCCCGGTTTGCTGCGGTGTTTTTTGGTTAACGGGCTCATTTCAACAGGATAGTCTGTTATAAAGGTTGGTTGAACATAGTGGCTTTCACATTTCCCCCCAAAAATTTCGTCAATCAGTTTTCCTTTGCCCCATTTCTGGTCGGCATGAATGCCCAGTTGCCTGCAAACATCCCTGATGCCATCTTCATCCATTTCACTTATGTTGAAACCGGTATGTTCTTGAATGGCATCGTACATGGTAATGCGTTTGTACGGAGCCTTGAAACTAATCTCACGGTCACCCATAATTGCAGCAGCTGTTCCGTTAACCGCAATAGCTGCTTTTTCCAGCAATTGCTCAGTAGTATCCATCATCCATTCATAATCTTTATATGCTGTATAAAATTCCAGTACAGTGAATTCAGGATTGTGGGTGCGGTCCATGCCTTCATTCCTGAAATTGCGGCTAAATTCATATACCCATTCAAACCCCCCAACAATCAGTCTTTTTAAATACAATTCATTGGCAATGCGCATATACATTGGAACATCCAGCGCATTGTGGTGAGTAGTGAAAGGCCTGGCTGCTGCTCCACCCGGAATAGTTTGCAGTACTGGCGTATCAACTTCCAGTGCTCCGCGTTCATTTAAAAATTCACGGATGGCATTAATAAGTTTCGTTCTTTTTATAAAAACTTCTTTTACGCCCGGGTTAACGATCAGGTCGGCATAACGCTGGCGGTAGCGAAACTCGGGATCCGTTACCTCGTCAAATGATTCACCGTCTTTTTCTTTAACAACGGGTAGTGGTCGCAATGATTTTGTAAGGATCGTAAATTCTTTTACATGGATGGATGTTTCACCGGTTTTGGTTGTAAAAACATATCCTTTGATGCCAATGATGTCTCCGATATCAATCAGTTTTTTCCATACTGTCTGGTATAATGTTTTATCATCACCCGGGCAGATATCATCCTGTTTAATATAAAATTGTATTTTATCGCCGGCATCCTGTAAAACAGCAAAATTTGCCTTACCCATATCACGTACACTCATGATTCTTCCGGCAATACAAACATCCGCAAAATCAGCTTTGTTCTCTTCCCCTTTATAATGTTCTTTTATATATGCTGCGGTAGTATTTACAGGGTATAATGCAGCCGGATAAGCGTCAATACCCAGTTTGTTTAATTCTGCTAATTTTTCTCTCCGGATGATCTCCTGTTCAGATAAATGTTGTGTACTCATATTATTGATGATAATAGCTTTTGCATTACCGGGCAGCAAAGGTAAATCTTGTGAAGCAGGCAAACAAGGGATGAATCAGATACTTCCTCATTAATTTAACTTTCTTAATTTCACTATTGGCAACATAGTTGTATGTTTAGGTTTAAACTTTTTAGTATGCGCAGAATATTTACCCTTTTATTATTGGTCATTAGTCTTTCTTCCTGTGAAATACTTAACCAGCTACCAACCAGTACAACCGGCATCGGCGGCATTACAGAAGCTGAAGCCGCCCAGGGAATTAAAGAAGCGCTGGGACAAGGATTGACAAAGGCAGTGTTACAACTGAACAGCAACGATGGTTTTTTTAAGGATGCTTTTTATAAAATATTGCTTCCGCCGGATGCCAAAAAAATTGAAAATACACTGCGGAGTATCGGCCTTGGTAACCAGGTAGACAAAGCAATACTGCAGATCAACAGGGGTGCTGAAGATGCTGCCGGATATGCAAAACCAATATTTATAGATGCCATAAAGAGCATGACGCTGAATGATGCCATTGGCCTGGTAAGGAATGGTGATACCAGTGCTACACATTTTTTCCGGGAAAAAACAACTGAAAAATCGATGACAGCCTTCAGGCCGGTTATCCAGGCTTCGCTGGATAAAGTAAGCGCCACAAAATATTATGGCGACCTGGTGAATACGTACAATAATTTTCCGACAACCATTAAAAAGATCAACCCCGACCTTACTTCATTTGTAACAGCAAAAGCTACTGATGCATTGTTTGACCTGGTAGCAAAGGAAGAAAAAAACATCAGGAATAATTTTGCAGCAAGAACAACAGATCTTTTAAAGAAGGTATTTGGAAGTAAATGATGATCAGTAGTCTGCCAATAAAACCTGCCAGGCTTCCTGTAACTTTCCAGTATCCAATAATTTTTTGGCATACCGGTGTAATTCCATGTCAAGCTCTTCGGGGTTTATTGAATAATACTGAATAATATTTTTCAATGTATCATCATTAAAAGCGGGGTCTATGAATGGCATTTCATGAACATTAGCAAGCTGACCCAGATTATTACCGCTAAGTACCGTGCTTTTGCGGATGCTTTCAGGAAGGGCATCAATTCCTATGCCTAACTGGATGTTTGGTTTGGCAACTTTAAAAAGATTTGATTGATCCACCTTGCAATACCAATCACCTCCAAGGCGGGCAACGAGGTGTAATTTGGTTTGGTCTATTTTATTATTTTCATCCAGGATGCTTTCATCAATATGCAAACAAAGTACCTCGCAAATAACAAGATTGCCTGCGCCACCTTCAGTACCCAATGGTTTTACTTCAATTACTTTGCATTCGAGTTTTATTTTACTTTCTTTTACCATTGGCGGGGCAACCATGGTAGCTTTTTCTTCTGTAAACCCGGCTTTGATAAATTCATTTGTTTCTTTCGGGAATTCGCAGCTTGCCAGCGAAGTTTGCTGAACCATATCATAATCCACAATATTTATAACTACTTCTGCAACTTCTTCTACATTTTGCAAAGTATGTTTGGTGGTATTGTCTCTTACTCTCCTGGCAGGAGAAAATATCACAACAGGCGGATTGGAAGAAAACAGATTGAAAAAACTAAAAGGGCTGAGGTTTACCTTTCCTGCTTTGTCAATGGTAGAGGCAAAACAAATGGGCCTTGGTGCAATAGCATGCTGCAGGTAGTTTTGAACATCTGCAGGTTTTAATTCTTTTAGGTTGAGTGTTAACATGGTGTTTTTTTTTACCGCAGAGAACTGGAGATAAAGAGTTTACGCTGAGCTTAAAAATTATAAACGATTCTTTTAAATCCATACTTGAGCAGCGGCACATTAAAATTAATTAAATAACCTAATTTCTTATTTGCCAGTTTTAGGTAAGTGATTAATTGTGCTTCAAAGATTGGGAGATTATTTTCTACGGCTTTAACCTCCAAAATTATTTCATCTTCTACCAGTATATCCATCACATATATTTTTCCCAAATCCACTTCTTTATATATAAATCCTACAGTTACTTGCCTGATTGTTTTTAAACCCCTTGTTTGTAATTCCCTGTTCAATGCTATTTCATAAGCAGATTCCAATAAACCTGGTCCAAGTTCACGGTGTACTGTAATACTTGAATCCAATATAATAGCACCTATTTCATTTAACTTGTCTTTTTGCATGTCTCAGCGTTGTTTTTTTACTGTCGCTAATAGTGCAATGATAAAACTCAAACATCAACATTTCGCTTTGTTGATACTTAATATTTATTAAGTTATAATGAATAAATTTAACTCTGCGTAAACTCTTTTTCTCGTATTCTCTGCGGTTAACAGTTAACTCTTCTTCAGCGCCAAAATAGAAAAATCACTATCCTCTTTCACAATGGTATTACTCAGTTTCCCTAAACAGTCAATTTCCATTTCTACTATATCTCCTTCCTGCAGCCATTGCTCCTGGTAATCGGGGTTGTTGAGTTTTCCGGTGCCGTTCAGTTCCAGGAAACATCCGGTGCCAACGGTGCCGCTGCCAATAACATCACCTGCAAAAAGATTTGCACCATAACTGCATCGTTCAATAATTTCTGCAAACGTCCAGTCCATTTCATTTAAATTTCCCTGGCTAACCTGCATGCCGTTCACCAGGCATTTCATACCCAGGTTCCACGCTTTTCCTGTATGGCCTTCTTTGCAAGGCACTTCATATTTTTCCAGTTCATCAAGGGTAACCAGCATGGGGCCTATAACAGTAGAAAAATCCTTTCCTTTTGCAGGGCCCAGGTTAAGCTTCATTTCATCCATTTGCAGCGTTCTAGCACTCATGTCGTTCATGATCATCAACCCGGCAATATAATCATCAGCTTCAGCAGCCTTTATATTTCTTCCGGCCCTGTTTATTACAATGGAAGCTTCCAGTTCAAAATCCAGTTTATTAAAATGATCTGGCATACAATAAATATCACCCGGTCCCTGTATACTGTTGTGATTGGTAAAATAAAATATCGGGAACTGGTCAAATTCCGGTATCATTTCCACATGCCTGTTTCTGCGTGCTGCAGCAACGTGTTGCCTGAATGCATAACCATCCCTGCAACTGGTTGGGTGCGGAACCGGTGCAAGTATTTGCGCCTCATCAAACGGGGTTGACATGATCGTTCTTCCCAAACCATCTTTTACCCGTTGTTCAACAGCAAGGGCCAATGGCAGCACATCATCCCAATAATTCAGGAACATAGCCATGCTGATAGGCAGATCGGGGTGTAAAAGATCTGTATCATACAAAGACCCATCAATAAGCAACGCCAGTTGGTCATGCCCGTTTTTTAAATAAGTTACCAGTTTCATATATAAATGTTAAGAAGCAAATTTAGCATACCGGCGGCCATGTAAAAAAAATGATTTTTATATATTTGCAGTGATAATACCGTTTCCATGGAATTCAAAAAGATTTATAATAAAGGCCAGGCCAGGCTTTTTAAGAATCAGTATTTAGAATATCTTACCAAAACCCATCCGCTCGTTATATGGGGGATGTATATCCCGGTGATCCTTTTATTACCGTATTATTCATCAGTGAAACTTCATTTTAACGGTACAGCACTTTTCTTTTTTTTTATTGGCGGTATGTTTACCTGGAGTTTTACAGAATACATATTACATCGTTTTGCTTTTCATTATCATGCTGATACCGAAAAAGGGAAAAAACTTAATTATATCCTGCATGGTAACCATCATGAGTATCCGCGTGATAAAGAGCGGTTGTTTATGCCTGCGGTACCTAGCCTGATCATCGCATTGGTATTATTTTTACTCATGTACACCGTGATGGGAAAAAATGTTTTTCCATTTTTCCCGGGTTTCCTGATCGGTTACCTTATTTACGGAAGTATGCATTTTGCCATACATGCATGGAATCCGCCATTTAAATGGATGAAAGGATTGTGGCGCAACCATCACCTGCATCATTACAAAGACAATGAAAAGGGGTTTGGAGTAAGCAGTACTTTATGGGACCATATATTCGGAACTATGTTCGATCTTAAAAAGGAAAAAGATGATAAGGAAAAAGTGCGGCAATTAATGTTTGAAAAAGATTAAACCAACATGCATTGATTGCAAACGCATCATTCATTCCATTTATCGTTATCATCAATTGCTGAATCGTCCTGCCTGAACTTGCGGCGTGTAATGTTTTTTTCAATCTGCC
>JAGPDJ010000374.1 GCA_018057635.1 Ferruginibacter sp.
TTGACTTTGCGGCAGGAGATATTTGTGCCTTTTCTTATCTTATTACCGAAAAGCCGTTTTCCGACAGTACTATTGAAAATGACAGTAAAAAAGGGGTCACCTTTTTAAGTAAGTATGCCAGGATTGGTTCGGCTTGCGCTCTTTAAAAACAATCGATATTTTAACATTTCTGCATCAGAATAATTTCTAAGTTAGCTGACTTCATGAAGCTCGCATTATTAATACTGCTATTATTCGGTTTAAACAGTTCCGCACAAATAGCAGAAGATCTTAATAGCCAAACAAAGAAACATTTGCTGGCTGTCAAAGACGGCCTTACCACCACACAGTACCAGCTCTTTCTCACCCTTATCAGCAAAAGAGATACGGCCAGCCTGATGCAACGTTTCCGGGAACTGGCCCCAATTAATATTGTCCTCATTGAAGGTTACCATTTCAAAACCGGGAAATACGGCATCTTTGAAGAGTATCACTTTACGCCTTTTGGCAATTCATGGGAGAGCAAGGCTTATTTGAATAATCATCCTGCCGATAAACTTTATAGCTCTGTGTATTTGGATAGCAGCCTGCTTGCATCGCCGGCATTCCGGATTGACAGCCTGTATCCGCGTGTATATCAAATGGGGATGGGATGCGGGGTAACCCGTCAAATGCAGCGGATAGCCCGTCGGTTACAAAAAAAAGCGAAAAAAGATGGGTTGGTCCTGGAATCCTATTGCCGTATTGAGACTATTTTCCTGACATCCGAAAACCGGATCATCACCCGGTTCTTAGTGCCCGTTGCCGGCAAAAGAAAGACGCTGATCAGGAGCGGCTTTGGGACTGATATTGCAAAGGCAGGCCTGGAGTATTGGTTGTTCAGAAGTGGTTATTTGACAGAAGACTAAAAAATTGAATATTATGTAACTTACATTAGCATCAACCTACTCGTAAATAGTAATAGCTACTAAAATTGGATATAAAAAGGAATCAGTGATTTATTAAAAAAATTACCATTAAATAAACCTTATCATGGCAAATCCAAAAGATATATTAGTAATCACAACTACATCAATTGACAGCATTAAAGTAACCCGATTTTTAAAACCCGTTTCAGCTCATATTGTTGCCGGCACCAATTTATTGAGTGATTTCTTTGGTGGTTTAACTGACGTATTTGGTGGCCGATCCGGTTCATACCAAAAACAATTGACTTCGCTTTATAATGAGGCAATAGAGCAAATCAGGAATACCGCTCATGAAATTGGAGCCAATTGTGTATTGGGCTTACGTCTAGATATGGATGAAATTTCAGGGAAAGGTAAATCCATGTTTATGATATCAGCAGTAGGTACAGCAGCAATTATTGAATCACCCAATTTAAAATCAGATATATTACATAATTCATTTATAGGGCTTGAGAATATAAGTGCTGAAAGAATCAGCATACTTAGAAAGAAAAAGAATATTATTTTAGAAGCTAATGCAGGTACATTAGAGCTAGAAGACGATACATGGGATTTTATCATTGCTAATCAGATTGATGAAGTATTCCCATATCTTTTAAAAAAACTTTCCGATGAAATCGGAAATAACCATAATTACCCCGGATCTGCGGAAAAAACCACCAAACAGCTTATAAGCTATATTGATGCACTTCCAGAACAGAAAAAACTGGACATACTGTATGGTGCAATTTCAACGGAAAGCAATGATCTCGTTGTACAAAAAATTCTTGAATTCATAAAAAATTTAAACCTATACGAATTTAGCCGATGCATGGAACTTTTAAAAACCCCGGATTTTACAGTCCAAAAGAGAGGAGTAAAAATCGCCGCATTTGACAAGTCATTTTATAACAAGCAGGATAAAAAGGAATTATTGACACTCAACAATTACATAAAAACAACGTTTACCGAAAAAGGAACACGTACTACTAAAAAACAACTACTCTCTTCGAAAGAAAAAGAAGTTTGGGTTTGTGGTTGTGGCAAAACAAACGAGATGGACAGTCATTGCTCCGGATGCTTCCAGGATATTTACGGTTTTAAAAAAAGTGAATCTAATCCAGTAGCAGTTACAAATTATATTGAACAAAAGATTGAATTGATTTCTGAATTTATTGATTGATTATTAAAGTAACTCGATGTGGCAAAAAATATCCGCGTAGCGGGTATTCCTTACCGCCCTTCTTGCCTTCCCGGCTAAATATATGTTGTACTTTAGTACAACTAATCCTAAATTTGAAGTATTAAATCAGGGGCTTTAATTTTCACATTATGAAAACGAAAAAAAATAATCTCATAACCTTAGACCAGCTGATAGAAAAAAACTATGGAAAAAAAGGTACCCCCAAACGGGATAAATTTGAAGCTGGTTATGAAAATTTCAAAATTGGCGCACTGCTGCAAATGGCACGCGTTGAAAAAGGTATGACCCAACAGGAACTGGCTGAAAAAACAGGCACTACCAAATCCTATATCTCAAGAATTGAAAATAATATCAAAGAAGTACGGCTTTCCACCCTGCATAAAATTGTAGAACAAGGATTGAAGGGTAAGGTGAGACTGAGCATCGAACTATAGCAAGGAATACAAGCCCTTTAAGGAGTAAGTAAAACGAACGCCATTTTACACCCGAATGAGTTATTTTTATCCATCAACAAAATCCTGACGGAGTAATTCATGATCAACTGGGGTATCATTGGCTGTGGGGATGTAACCGAAGTTAAAAGCGGGCCGGCATTTAATAAAGTGCCGGGCTCCAGGCTAATTGCCGTGATGCGCCGGGATGCCGCCAAAGCAGCCGACTATGCGAAGCGGCACCAGGTGGACCGGTGGTATGCAGATGCGGATGCATTGATACAGGATCCCGGGGTGAATGCCATCTATATTGCCACACCACCCGATGCGCATGAAAAATATACATTGGCCGCCATTAAAGCAGGCAAGCCTGGATACGTGGAAAAGCCCATGGCCCTGAATTATGCTGCGGCCAAAAACATGGCAGCTATGGCTGCAGCGGCCGGTATAAAATTAACGGTGGCCCATTACCGCCGGCAATGGCCCCTGTTCTTAAAACTAAAGAGCCTGCTTGCACAAAAAGTGATCGGTGAAATCCGGTTAGTCCGTTTACAGT
>JAGPDJ010000049.1 GCA_018057635.1 Ferruginibacter sp.
ATATTAAACAGCAGATTAAAAATCCCTAGTCCCCGCCTTCCATTTTATTTTTTCAACAATTGGAATTAATTTATGTGAATATCTTTTTGCCTGACTATTTCAGATAAATATGTAGACACCGTTAACCAAAAAACACGGGTTATAAAGGGGGCCCTGACTGAAAACACCTGTATTTACTGCATTACAAAACACAACGCCTGGTAGAATCTGTAATGTTTTACCTGATAAAAAACAGGCAATTTAATTTACATCTGTATAAAAATGCAATTATCTGTATCTTTACACGATTTTAAAAAAAACAAATTTTCTTTGATTTTTTTTTAATCTCTGATTTTTAAATACATTTAGCACATGGATGCCCATTACAAGACTTTACAGACTATATATAATATAACAAAAGATGATCCGCAGCCCGAATCTTACAAGTGCAGGCCAAGGGAAATTATATTAAGACAGTTCCAGGACTGGACAATTATTCAGCAACACCTGAAGTTGCTGGAAGAAGAAGAACTTGTTATAACCAGCCAGGAAGATACGCTGGTGATTCGTATAACCAACAAAGGAATTAACAAAGCAAAACCGGGTTTAAAGGATATTATTAAATAAACTTACCACCGGATAAATAACCTGAATTTTATAAAGAAAAATTTATAATTAAACAAAAATACCCGCCTACAGAGCGGGTATTTTTAATTGACGGTATTGTTGTGAAAACAGAATTTGTAAAACCGCCCGAAATTAATGTGATGCTGCACAAAGATTATATTCATAATAGTCAGGTAAATAAAGCCGCTGTTGTAAAAGCAAATTGTTTTTTTACAAAATGTATGCAGAGGCATGATATCCGTTATTCATTGTTCAAGACTAAATATTTTTTATTTTTACCCTTTGTTCTGCTATGCATTTTTTAATGCAGTCAATTACAGCATTATCGATCTTAAAAAATCCCTTTAACGTTATTTATAAACCACTGATTATGCCAAAAAAAATAAAGAAAGAAATTTCTTCAAAACAATGTGAAATACTATTCAACGTATTAAAAACCCGTTTTGAGAAAAATATGAACCGCCACATGGGAATGGAATGGAAAAAAATACAAGAAAAATTGCTGAAAAATCCTGAAAAACTATGGTCACTCAATGAAATGGAAATAACAGGCGGAGAACCGGATGTTACTGGCCGGGATAAAAAAACAGGTAGTTATGTTTTCACTGATTGTGCTGCCGAAAGCCCGGCAGGACGAAGAAGTATTTGTTACGACAAAGAAGGTTTAGAATCAAGAAAAGAATTTAAACCGGAAAACAATGCAATAGATATGGCAGCTTCAATGGGAATTGACATTTTAAATGAAGAACAATACCGGGATTTGCAGAAACTCGGCCATTTTGATATTAAAACTTCCAGCTGGCTGAAAACACCGGGTGATATAAGAAAACTCGGCGGCGCCATTTTTGGAGATTATAGATATGGTAGTGTTTTTGTGTATCACAATGGTGCAGCTTCTTACTATGCAGCAAGGGGATTTCGTGGCTCATTAATTGTATGATATTTAGTATAGACATTTAAGTAACATATCTAAATCTTCGCATAAATGGCAGCCATTTTAGCAAATAGTAAAAACGCTAACTTAACCCGCCATAACGGCATTAAATATTAAAGCACATTGCTTGTTTTGTTAAAATCAGCTATATTTTAAGATGTACATTTTTTTGCAGCGTTTTTGGGTTAATCTAAGAAAATCCCTGCTAATAATGACTTTCCTATAACATTCCTGGTTATTTTCTGCTATTATACAATTTACCATCACACTCCTGTTTCAAATCTTATGATACGATATATCGATCTGAATACTTACGGCTCGGTTATTGATTCTAGTGTATTTCATTAAAATGAGATTATGAACAATCAAAAACAATTCGGCGTTTGGATGGATAACCACCAGGCTGTTGTAGTAGGTAATGCAAATTCAGAAGAAGGCACATTCTCAATACTGGCTAATGTTAAACTAGAAAGCAGTTCACAAAATTCAAATGAAAAAAACGCTAACAACCAGGAAAAGACACTGCAGGCAAAATTCTTTAAGGAAATAGCTTCAAATATGGTGAATGCCACACATATTCACTTAACCGGAACCGGGCAGGCACAGGAACAATTCATACATTATTTAGCAGAAACGCCTCAATTTAAAAACAGTAAAACCGCTGAATCTACATCCAATAAAATGAGCGACGAAAGACTTATAGAATATATTGATTCTAAATTTAATTAATATAAATTCAAGCGCAATACTGATAAAGAATTGCTGTTGGATATTTTGACTCTTAAAGTTTATATAAAGTAATTTCCACTGTTGAATTAGCAACAGTGGATTTTTATTTAATCCAATGCTTTCGCATATCTACGTTACTCTTTCATTCAATGAACACAGATAGACCAATGTAAAAATGTTCGTAAAAAAAAAGAGGCAGCCTTTTTACATGCTACCTCTTAATTTTATATTGTTACAATTACAATCCTGCCGTTTATATCAATTAAAAAAACTGTTTTTAATATCAGTTTAATTAAATTCAACAAGGTATTTAAAAGTGTTTTCCTTAGCCATTAAGCCAACTCAAAACGGTCGAGGTTCATCACTTTTGTCCAGGCAGCAACAAAATCATTTACAAATTGCTGTTGTCCGTCTTCACAGGCATAAACTTCTGCAATAGCCCTCAATTCTGCATTTGAACCAAAAATGAGGTCAACCCGGGTTCCGGTCCATTTAACCTGGCCTGTTTTACGATCAAGGCCTTCAAACAAATCTTTAGACTCAGAAACAGCTTTCCAGGTTGTATTAAAATCTATCAGGTTTGCGAAAAAATCGTTTGTCAGTGTCTCTGGTCGCTTTGTAAATACGCCATGTTGCGACTGCCCAAAATTTGTATTCAGCACTCTCATGCCTCCGATAAGAACGGTCATTTCCGGTGCGGTAAGTGTGAGTAATTGAGCTTTATCAACCAGCATTTCTTCTGCTGAAACTGTGTGACTGGCCTTCAGGTAATTTCGGAATCCATCTGCAACCGGTTCCAGTACAGCGAATGATTCAACATCGGTTTGGTCTTGTGATGCATCGGTTCTTCCGGGTGTGAAAGGAACGGTAATATTAAAACCGGCTTGCTGTGCTGCTTTTTCAATACCGGCACATCCGCCCAATACGATCAGGTCGGCCATTGAAACCATTTTTCCGCCAGATTGAGTGCTATTAAAGGCAGCCTGGATTTTCTCCAGTGTTTCCAACACTTTTGTAAGCTGAGCCGGATTATTTACTTCCCAATATTTTTGCGGTGTAAGCCGAATGCGGGCGCCGTTAGCGCCACCACGTTTGTCGGACCCCCGGAATGTTGATGCCGAAGCCCAAGCTGTATATACCAATTGAGAAACAGATAAACCCGATTCTAATATTTTAATTTTTAGTGCAGCTATGTCCTGATCATTTATTAATGCGTATGTAACATCAGGAACAGGATCTTGCCAGATCAGCACTTCAGCAGGTACTTCCGGGCCAAGATAGCGTGAGCGTGGGCCCATATCGCGGTGTGTAAGCTTAAACCAGGCACGTGCAAAAGCATCAGCAAACTGATCAGGGTTCTCCAAAAAGCGTCTTGAAATTTTTTCATATTCCGGATCAATTCTCAATGCAAGATCTGTGGTAAGCATAATTGGTGTGTGCTTTTTTGATGGATCGTGTGCATCGGGCACGGTGCCTTCACCCATACCATGTTTTGGTTTCCATTGTTGTGCACCAGCCGGGCTTTTTGTCAATTCCCATTCGTAACCGAACAGGTTCCAGAAAAAATTATTGCTCCATTTTGTGGGCGTTGTTGTCCACGCTCCTTCCAGCCCGCTTGATATGGTGTCGCCGCCATTACCGGTTCCGAAACTGTTTTTCCATCCCATACCTTGTTCCTCAATACCTGCAGCTGCAGGTTCGGGGCCAACATACTTACCCGGGTCAGCTGCTCCGTGTGTTTTACCGAATGTGTGCCCACCGGCTATAAGTGCAACTGTTTCTTCATCATTCATTGCCATACGGCCAAAGGTTTCCCGTATGTCGCTGGCAGCTGCAAGCGGGTCGGGGTTACCGTTAGGTCCCTCCGGATTTACATAAATCAGTCCCATTTGAACAGCAGCAAGTGGGTTTTCCAGGTCACGGTCACCGGAATACCTTTTATCTCCTAACCATTCACGTTCTGAACCCCAATAAACCTCTTCCTGCGGTTCCCAAATATCTTCCCGTCCGCCACCAAAGCCAAATGTTTTAAAGTTCATTGATTCCAATGCACAATTACCTGCCAGGATCATAAGATCGGCCCAGGAAATTTTCCTGCCATATTTCTGCTTAACCGGCCAAAGCAATAAGCGGGCTTTATCCAGGTTCACATTATCCGGCCAGCTGTTCAAGGGAGCGAAGCGTTGTGTTCCCGATCCTCCGCCACCACGGCCATCTGAAATTCGATAGGTTCCTGCACTATGCCATGCCATGCGGATGAAGAACGGGCCATAGTGTCCGTAATCGGCCGGCCACCATTCCTGCGAAGTGGTCATCAGTTCGAAAATATCTTTTTTTACTGCATTAAGATCCAGGGATTTGAACTCCAACGCGTAATCAAAAGACGCTCCCATTGGATTGGATAATGATGAATGCTGCCGAAGTACGTTTAACTTCAATTGATTTGGCCACCAGTCACGATTACGGGTACCACTACCGGCACTTTGTTTGAGTGAACCACCACTAAACGGACACTTACTTTCATTGATTGTATTGTTTGTATCAAAAACATTTTTTTCCGGTGACATGTTATTTTCCATTTTTTAATGATTGTTATATTGTTATTAATGATATTGTTTTTAATAAATTTCATGCTGAATTCACACATGCTTCTGAACCTTCAAAGTTATGACAAAAATGAAAAGCATCATGATCACATGTTTAAACAGGCATCCGGTTAACCTTCCCATACAAAACAACAGAAATGCCAGAATGTTTTAACGGGCATTCATACTTTACTTTATTAAAAATGAGGAATGATAAGAAAAGAAATGAAACCATTTCAGGCAATTCATTAATTTGAAATTAGAACAAATTCTTTCTGTTTATAGTATACTAAATTTTACTTTTAAGTACACAATTCAAACTGAATCCGTAAATCAAATAAAAGTATTGAAAGTAGGAAGAGATTAATTTCCCTGATATGCCGGACAAATTATAGTCTTGGAAAAAAGCTATTTAATTATTTGAGTAATGCGCCATATAAGTATAATTTAACACCTGAGAATAGCCGGCTAACATTTTTATGTGTAAATTTTTGATTTACAGTATTGACTACAATTTTTGGCCATTCCTACTGAATAAATTGAAAAAAGCAAACCGGTTTCTTTTAATACTTTTATGCCTGTTATCATCTGCAATTTGCTGAATCAGAAATGTACCCAATGCTTCAGTCTTAATAGTTCCTTCAAAAGCTTCTGCGTGGGAGTTATATATTCCAATTATTCGCCTGCCTTTAATTACGATGTATTTATTTGAATACTTTTCACGTAACCGGCCATAATTAGTCCTGTAATATTTGAACTCTGAAACTAACATACGTTTACATTGTACTTAAAAAAAATAAAATAAGGCAGGAAGACTAGTTTAAAAAGGCTACAGAGAAAATGATCATTTGATTAATAAAAATAAGGCAGAAATGATCAGTACAGTTATTTAGTCGAAAATATCACAATTTTTTAATACACCAAATATTATTTATTTTCCAGGGCATGAAATCCTGTTTAACTTCCCAATTAATAAATAAATTAAACAATTTCCGTTGTTGATCTTATCAGTAATGAAATTATCAGGATTTTACGAAACCATGCCGACAGGTATTGGAATTGTTCCAGTTTGCTAACGGGGTAATTTAAATGATCGTTTAACAATCAGAATCATTTAAAATGCATTTAGTGAAGAACCTGGAAGTATTAATTCTGTTTGGTAAATAAAGAAAATTCAGTATATCATTAAAATACGAAAAAAAAGAATCATGTTAACTGACATCCATCCAAAGTTACCTATGCGAAACAAAAGCGTTACAAAGGATTTTTATATTAATAAGTTAGGATTCCGGGAATTTGGGAATGCAGATTATGAAGGTTATTTAATGCTGATAAAGGATAATATTCAAATTCATTTTTTTGAGTTTAAGAACCTGGACCCAAAAGAAAATTATGGACAAGTGTATATCCGTACAGATGATATTGATAAACTTTACCAGGCTATGCTGGAAAAAAATGCAGGAATTCATCCTGCAGGTGCCCTTCAGACAAAACCATGGGGTCAGCAAGAATTTGCTATGCTTGACCCTGACAATAATTTGCTGACTTTTGGTCAAAATGGATAAAATTTAAAAAGCTGGAAATAGTATAAGACATTCCTTTAAAAAAGAAAAGCATTAATTATCAACCAATAAATTTATTTCAACTATGAAACTTGGAGCATTTTCAATAAGTCTTGCAGTAAAAGACATTCAGCAATCAAAAGCATTTTATGAAAACCTGGGATTTGAAAAATTAGGTGGCGACATAAGTCAAAAATGGCTGATATTAAAAAACGGGAATGCCATTATTGGCTTATTTGAAGGGATGTTTGATAATAACATCATTACTTTCAACCCGGGTTGGGACGAAAATGCACAAAATACAGAACCCTTTGATGATGTGAGAACAATACAAACACATTTAAAAAATTGCAACATTGCATTAACAGCCGAAGCCGATATGAATACGCAAGGGCCTGCATACATTACTTTGACGGACCCCGACGGAAACAATATTCTTATAGATCAACATAGATAACCACTTACCAGGCAAGTATGCAGCCATGCCTTGTGCATTAGCGTACTTGTGCTTTGTTTCCTTAGCAATAATAACATAATCAAAATAACTAATTTCATTTAGCCACTTAATCCCAATATGATTTCTTGCCCATTTTGGCACATGTATGCTTTATGCCAGGCACAACTGCATACTTGCCCAAATTGGGGCAATTGATACATGCATGTAGTGCATTTTGTTTTTAATATTAAAAAAAAGCACTAAAAATTACTCATTTCTAAAAATGACGAAAAAATCCTGTTCAAACACATTTTCTACTGTAATATGACAGGAATTTTAAATTATATGGTGAAAATCTACTATCCCTTTCACAGGATTGTAACGAACTTTGGTACCTGGCAATCAGTTTTATTGCAACAGCAGAATAAATAAGATGAACACAATTGCTTTGCTATTTACTGTTGGGGCCATATTTTAAAAAAGGGCATTATAATATATCAAAAAAAATGTTTATAATTGCTTTCTTTTATATCCTAGAATCGCCAGAATTTACAAAAATGGTGATCCCGGTATCCTGTCAAAATTCCTTTCCCTAAAGACAATCACAATCTAATTGTAATAACTATTACTTAAACTAACTACCATGCATCTATTGCGTATTATTTCCCGTTTTTCGTTAAAACTGATTGTTACTGAATTGTCTGTTAAAAATAGAAAAATGCAATTTGCATCATTTTTCACATTTGCTTTTTTGTGTTGCTTCAGCAGTATGAAAGTGAATGCTCAAACAGGAGCTTCATTGAATTATGACGGGATAAATGACCAGGTGCAGATCACCGGTTATCAGGGTGTTTCAGGTTCAGCTACACGCACAATTGAAGCATGGATCAATACAACCACAACAACCCAGCGGCCAATTCTCGAATATGGTACACCTACCGAGGGACTTTGGTTCAATTTTAATGTAACTGCGGCAGGCAGATTACAACTAGCCATATCAAATAATAATATCAGTAGCACCAATTCGGTGAATGATGGCAACTGGCACCATGTGGCGGTTGTGGTGAACAATGCAAATCTTTCAAACATTCAGTTTTATATTGATGGAATTCTGGAAACCAACTCCGCCGTAGAAGGTGGTGGACCAGAAATTATAAATACCGATCCGGCAGGAACGGATGTAAGAATAGGTTTCTCTCCCGGGCTGAATACTTTTTTCGAGGGTTCGATTGACGAAGTGAAAATATGGAGTATAAACCGCACGCAGGCCCAGATTGCCGGATATAAAGATTGTGAATTTACGACAGATGTAAATTTACAGGCATATTATAAATTTAACCAGGGTACCGCTTCCGGGAATAATGCAGGAGCAACTTCTTTATTTGATTTTAGTGTAAATGGCAGAATTGCTACGTTGCAAAATTTCGCTTTAAATGGCGGAACATCAAACTGGGTTGCTCCGGGAGGCGTTGTTTCAAATGTTTTATGTAACCCGGTTGCAGGTGAATATATCAGCTTGTCAACTGGTGACTGGAACGCCTCTTCCACATGGGCAAGATATGACGGAGCCACATGGATAGCTGCAGTAGCAGCGCCTTCATCAACAGATGACGCCATTACTATTAAAAGTGGTCATACTGTTTCAGTTAATTCAACAGAGAATGCAGACCAGTTAACAATAAACACCGGCGGTACACTTACAATTACAGGCGCGGGTGTACTCTCCCTCAATGATGGAGCAGGAACAGACCTGACCGTTAATGGTACGGTCATATTAAATGGGGCAACACTTACACAAAGCAGTTCATCTGCAATTGATGTAAATTCAGGAGGTACATTTACATTTAATGCCGGTACATTTAATGGTAATGGGTCCATGACCATTCAAAACGGAGGTGAATTACATTTTGCAGGAACCGGTGTTATGAACCTCGCAGGCACCAAAAGTATCAGTAACTCTGGAATTGTAAATTGGTCGAGCGCTTCTTCTTTGCTGAATTTTAACGGGGCAAATGTTACATTAAGTAACAACTCTAATATAAATATCACGGCAACTGCCGCAATGAATAATGGCGGTAACGTATCTTCTACATTCACCATTAACAATAACAGTACAGGTACCATAACCAAATCAAATACTGGTACCGCAACTTTTGGTAGTGGTGTTACTGTATCGAGTACCATTGGCGGAGCCTTAGTTGTTGCGGATGGGATCTTGCAGTTTAGTAATGCTACCCTGGTCAATTTTGGTACACTGCAAATTTTGGCCGGCAAAACACTGGACCTGGTTAGTGCTACCACAAGCCTGAATGGCAATACTTCCATTACAGGAGCGGGGATCATTAACAATAGCGGAGGAACTTTAAGCCTGGGCTTTGCTGTTCAGGTACCATCGGGAATTACGGTTAATTTTATATCAGGTGTTATACAAGGAGGCAATACCATCAGGTTCTTATCAGGCGCTGTTATGAATTGGAGTGGTGGTGATTTTCGTGGATTTGCAGGAATGATCATCAATAGCGGAGCTACCTTAAACATTACTAATACTGTTGGTATAAAAGGCGATAACCTGATCACAAATAATGGTACGATGATTTGGGGTAGCGGCAGCACCATTCAATATGGCGCTGGTGGCACCAACGCACAAATTCAGAATAACGGGATATTCAACATTAACGGCGCTGCTGGTATCGTTGATGCCGGAGGTGGTTCCAATACTTTTTATTTTACCAATGAAGCATCGGGTACCATCAACAAAACAAGTGGTAATACGACCATTAATGCCGGCACCCTTTTTCAAAACAGTGGTACGGTAAATGTTACATCAGGAGTATTGAATGTGGGCCAGTTTTTTTCACCGCAAGATGGTGTATATAATGTAGGCGCCGCTGGCGAATTAACCGGCGGTACATTAAATTTTACAGGAAGCACATTTAGCAACAGCGGTTTGGTGTCGAACAATGAAATAAATTTCAGCGGAGGTTCTGTACAAACACTTACAGGAAATGGGCAGATGCAAACCATGAGGATGAGCAATGCGGCTGGTGTTAACCTTACAGGCAATCAAACCATTTATTTCTTCATGCACTTTGGAACGGGTAAAATTACTACTGGCGCTAATATTTTAACCATCAGTCCCGATGCCTCAGTAGATGGGGGAAGTAATGCCAGTTATGTAAATGGATTTGTAAAGAGGAATTATTCTAATCCTGGTACTATTCCTTCCCCTACCAAGTTATTTCCGGTGGGGGATGCTGGTTTTTATGCACCTGTTACAGCAACCTGTGTATCGCTTTCGCCTGATGGCAATATTGATTTAACGATCAGCACCACGGGAGCAGCGCAGCCGAATCTCAACAGTTCTGGTTTAAGTACGGTTAATTATCTAAACAGGTACTGGACCATCAATGACAATGGAAATAATGAAATAAAGAATTTTACGCTCACCTTCAACTTCAATAATCCTGCTGATTTTGTGGGCAGCCCTAATCCGTCGAATTTCAGAGTGGCCAAGTATGATGCCCCTTCCTGGCAAACATTTGTTCCATCCGCAGCAGTTCCCACTTCCACCACCTTAACCGGCGTAAGTGAATTTACCGTTAGTGATTTTGCACTAGGTGAACCCTGTACGCCTACCGGCGAGTACAGGAGTGCCGGCTCCGGCAATTGGAGCAACCCCTCTACATGGGAAACATATAACGGTTGCACATGGGTTGCGGCATCAGTGGCACCAAACTATACTAATGCAAATGTCATTACACTGAAAGCACCACATATTGTTACCCTGAATTCAACTTTTGTAGAAGCAGATCAACTGGTTATTGAAGCAGGTGCTTCGCTTAATGCAGAAGAAGCGGCGCTTTATATTTTCGATGGACCGGGTGTGGATTTGATATGTAATGGAACTGTTAACCTCAGTACATCCGACATTTATGTGAATGCTGCAGGAGCTCAGGCTTCATTTGAAAACGGGTCA
>JAGPDJ010000375.1 GCA_018057635.1 Ferruginibacter sp.
CGTGGATGCCATTAGTAAATCAATGCGTATAGATCTGCTGAAATATGGTATAAAAGTAACAGCTATCAACCCCGGAGCAGTTGAAACAGAATTCTCCCTGGTTAGGTTTAAAGGGGATGAATCAAAATCATCGGCTGCATATCATGGTTATACACCGCTAACTGCTTCAGATATAGCCCATACTATCTTTTACTGTTCAACCCTGCCGGAACACGTTTGTATTAACGACCTCACAATCACTTGTTTACAACAAGCTGGTGTTTATTATTTCCATAAAAAATAAAATACAAAAAATAGCGTTATAGCATTACCCGGAATCATTGTATTGCAATGAAACTGGCTATTTTGAAGTATTTTATTGAAAAAGCTATGAATTTCAAATAATAAGTATTAAAATTACACATCCAATCACCTAATGTAAATTATTATGAAAAACCAGATTTTACTTACCCTGATTTTTGCGACGCTGTTTGGTTTTAACAGCAGTTCCCAGGACATTATTCGTCAAAAGCCTTGTACGCTTGAATCAATACTTCACCAGGCTGATAGCATCAAATCATACCTTGCCAGCCAGGGTTTTATCGTTGAAAAAGAAGCATCTGTATCTATGGAGAGTGAATATGAAATGCCGGTTATCGTACCTCTTACTGAGGGAAGCTGGTACCAATTTGTATTCATTGGCGATATGAGCTCTAAGTTATATGAAGTAAGGATGTTTGACTGGAATGAAAGGCAGGTTGTTTACCAGAAAAAAATGTGGGGTGATGTTGACGGCAACGTTATCAGCTATTCATATATACCCCAGTTTACAGAATATCATATGATGAAACCAATACAGGTAAATAAAAAGAAAAAGCACTTGTGTGGTTATGTGATGTTGCTTAAGAAAGTAAAATAATCCAGAACTTTCTCAACTAGTTTATTACGGCTGTCTCTGATGAGGCGGCATTTTTTAATTGGGGGAAAGCCATCGCTTTTATTATAAAAAGCAATTTGCATTTTGAAACGATTGACGCAATAAAAAGCGATGCAATTAACTGCGCCAATCGCTGGATTGTACGCCACTGTAAAAACGAAACATCAGTGTAAATTCACAGTTTTTTTGATCGGTGGAAAGTAAAGAGGATCATGTATAACGAGTTTAAAGGGAAATCAATCAGTGCAACAGCGATTACAGACAATTTTACATTTTTTACAATTCATTTTACATATTTTACTGGAGATCAATTTCCTTTTGATGTAGTTTCGTAGAGATATGCCGGCTGATTAAAATATTGGGTTTGGATATTGGAACGGAGTGTATCGTTATGATGGAAAGACCATCACGAACTTGATCTATGTTAATTAAACCCACATAAAATATGAAAAAAGTAATTTATGCGCTGATTTTACTGCTGGTTGTGGTAAGCGGACTAGTATTTGCTAATCGCGAAATCAAAAATGAAACTCCTGAAAAATCAACCCCAAAGCCACTCTCTGCTGCTGAAAAGGATGCCGAAATGAAAAAATGGGAGGCTACCCCTGAAGGTATAAAGTTCAAAAAATGGGAAGCGTCTCCCGCAGGTCAAAAAGTATATAACGCAGAAGCAAAAATAAGGAAGAACATTACAGATTCGACCAATATGGAGGGAGTTGTAACCTCTCTTTCTCTTCCTCCAGGCTCAAGATTAGGTTTTGGAGTGATGGTCAGGATTAATGGTGACGTTTATATTCTTAATTTTGGGACGGAAACATCTAATGAATTTCAGCAATTACATAGCCTGAAAGTTAATGACAAAATAATTATAAGAAGCCGTAACGTTTCGCATGCGCCCAAGTATACATATCCAATAGTATCGGGCGACTATGTAGAACGGGATAGTAAAATAATTTATAAACGTGCCCCTCGCATAGGTGGTTGCTAAGTAAATAAATTATCAACTACTTACTAGTTTATGTTTTGTCTTAAATGACAGTTTTTTACACTTCCTGTGAACAGATTAACAATACTAAGTACTGACAAAAGCGGAACAGCGGCATTCAACATTGAACAGATAAGATAATTACAAATCAATTTATAAAATCATTCCGCTCATTTTATCATCGGAAGATATTTTCCCCTGTTCTCAACAATCACCCAGATATTGATTGCAAAAAGTATGCTGGCTATAGGTAATCCCGATGGTTCGTTCATGATATGGATCAGTAAAATCCCAATCATTACTGGTAATATGATGATGGCGCCAAGTGCCCGGTATTTATTTGTGATGAACAATATCCCGCCAATAATTTCAACAACAGCAACAAGTGGTATCAGCCAGCCAATTTCTGTAAAAGCTGTCATTAATTTCACCATGTTCTCAGGCATATCTTTAGGAACAGGTATATAATTTAAAAATTTATTTAAACCGGCGTTAATAAACATGAGGCCAAAAAGTATGCTGACACCCAGCAATATTTTATGCTTCATATAATTTCCTTATTAAATTTATTTAACTGTATAATAAATCAAATTACTGCGACAATGAGATGCGCAATTGCACACCTGCTCTTGTATTGGTTGTTGGCGCACTGGAAGAAATATATGGTATCACTTTCCTGCGGTCGTAGTACAATTTGATGTTGATCCTGTTATTAAGGAAGTAATCTATTGTAGGACTGATGGTGATCTCTTTACTTCCGCCTGTGGCAAAATTATTATCCTGGTCGAGCCTGCTGTTTGCCGTTACATTATCCCTGATGCGGTAATCAATGCGGAAGTTGATCTCATTCTCCAGTTTTGTAGAACTTGCATTCTTTGAACTTAAGAATTTAGGCCATTTTAAACCAAAAGGCATAGGTAATCCGCGTTTCCTGTAACCGGCTCCTATAATAAATTCTGTACTCCGCACTTCACTTAACTGGAAGTCGTAAAGACTCAGGCTCAATTGCCTTGTTTTAGTGTACTCAAATTTTGCCTGCATCTGGTTCACAAACATCATATCAAATCCGATCAATGGTGAGAACTGTTCCTGGATAGACACATTGGGTACCAGGAAATACGGAATGAAATTTTTTGAGATCGTATCATAGAAAGACGGGTAACCGTATTTAGATACATCCTGGTAAAGCAATGCAGAAGTAAACCCGTTCAT
>JAGPDJ010000376.1 GCA_018057635.1 Ferruginibacter sp.
GGGTAGGCTGTGCCGGTAGTTTTGATCAGAGAGCACAAAAGATCACCAAGGCATTTGTAACCATTCTTGAAAAAGTAGGTATTAAATATGCCATCCTTGGCAAAGAAGAAATGTGCACCGGCGACCCGGCAAGGCGTGCAGGTAATGAATTCATGTTCCAGATGATGGCATACCAGAACATACAAATATTAAATGGTTATGAAATAAAAAAGATCGTAACTGCTTGTCCGCATTGTTTTAATATACTAAAGAATGAATATCCGGTTTTAGGAGGAAATTATGAAGTAATTCACCATGCAACATTTCTTCAGCAACTGATAGATGAAAGAAAAATAACCCTGAAAGAAGGTGGGAGTTTCAAGGGAAAAAAGATCACTTACCACGACAGTTGTTACCTGGGCAGGGCAAACAATATTTATGAAGCTCCGCGTAAAGTTTTAGAAGCGCTGGATGCATCTTTAATAGAAATGAAACGCTGCCGCAGCAATGGTTTGTGCTGTGGAGCCGGTGGCGCACAGATGTTTAAGGAAGAAGAAAAAGGTGACCTGCGAATAAATATAGAACGCAGCAATGAAGCGCTTGAAACCGGTGCAAATATCATTGCGGCCGCGTGCCCGTTTTGCAATACCATGCTTACCGATGGAGTAAAGAATAAAGAGAAAGAAGATGAAGTGGCAGTGATGGATATTGCGGAACTGGTGGCTGCTTCCATGTAAAATCTCCCGCAGATTTCCGCTGATTTTTTCGCAGATCTTCGCTTATTTTATACTGTGTAATCTGCGGTGTTTTATTTGAGAAAATTTGCGGGCATACAATACAACCTTGATCAATATTCATTTCGTTCTTACCTTTGCCCCATGGACCTCAATTTTCAACAACATCTCCCGGAAGATTTTAACGACAATTCCCGGGTTTGGATATACCAAAGCAGCCGCATGTTCTTTATCAGCGAAGCACTTGAAATGGAAGAAATGCTGGAAAAATTTGTAAAAGAATGGGATAGCCATGGAACACCGGTAAAAGGTTTCGCAAACCTCTTTTTTGGCAGGTTCATCATTATCATGGCTGATGAAACAGCCACAGGTGTAAGTGGTTGCAGTACAGATAAATCGGTCCGGCTCATCAAATCAATTGAAGAAAAATATAAAGTTGACCTGTTCAACAGGCAAACACTGGCTTTTGTTGTAAAAGATAAGATTGAACAGGTGCCATTATCACAGTTAAGCTATGCATTTGAAAATAAATTCCTGGATGAAGAAACCCTGTATTTCAACAATACGGTATTAGCCAAAAAAGAACTGCAGGAGAACTGGATCACCCCGATCAAAAACAGCTGGCTTATTAAGCAACTCAATCACTGAT
Organism: Ferruginibacter sp.; assembly: GCA_018057635.1. Next base: position 1,363 of record JAGPDJ010000376.1, read on the forward strand.
ATTACCGAGACATGTAATCAACTTGAAAACTGCTGACATCCTGTCACTTTTACATTGTTTTCTGCTATCTTTGTGCCTAATTTTTTAAACCAATGCAGCAACTGGCAATAGATAAAACGCATGATGAAGCAAGGCAGGGCGAAGCTTTTGCGGCAGTTGTCAGTAAACCTGTTCACACTGGCAAGTATTTTTATATAGAAAGCTACGGTTGCGCCATGAATTTTGCCGATAGTGAGGTAGTTGCTTCCATATTACAGGATGCTGGTTTTTGTTCTACTACTGATGAACAAAATGCCAACCTGATTTTGATAAACACCTGTTCAATCAGGGAAAAAGCGGAAGAAAGGGTACGGAAAAGGCTCACAGAATTCAGGCTGATGAAAAGATCCAACCCCGGACTTGTCATAGGCGTTTTAGGTTGTATGGCAGAACGGTTAAAATCTGCCTTCCTGGAAGAAGAAAAACTGGTAGACCTGGTGATTGGCCCGGATGCATACAGAAGCCTCCCTTCCCTGGTAGAAGAAGCGAACGGCGGCCAAAAAGGAGTAAATGTATTACTGAGCAGGGATGAAACTTATGCAGATATTGCCCCGGTAAGATTGAACAGCAATGGCATCAATGCATTTGTAAGTATCATGCGTGGATGCAACAATATGTGTTCTTTTTGCGTAGTTCCGTTTACCCGTGGCCGTGAAAGAAGCAGGAATGCTGACAGCATTATCCGCGAATGCGAAACTTTGTTCAACGAAGGATACCGGGAAGTTACTTTACTGGGCCAGAATGTAGACAGCTATCACTGGATCAATGATGATACAAATGAAACCGTAACCTTTGCCCAACTGATGGAAAAAGTGGCTCTAATTTCTCCATTATTACGAATCAGGTTTTCAACATCGCATCCAAAAGATATAACGGATGATGTGCTGTATACTATGAAAAAATATGAGAATATCTGCAACTATATTCACCTGCCTGTTCAAAGCGGTAGTACGAGGGTATTGCAGATGATGAACCGGACCTATAGCCGGGAATGGTATATCTCTAAAGTTGACCGTATACGGGAGATCATCCCGGATTGCGGTTTATCAACCGATATGATCGCAGGCTTCTGTACTGAAACTGAAGATGACCACCAGGAATCACTGAGCCTGATGGAATATTGCAAGTACGACCTTGCTTATTTATATTTCTATTCTGAAAGGCCCGGAACACTTGCTGCCAGGCGTTTTGAAGATGATGTGCCGCTTGAAATAAAAAAGCGCAGGCTGCAGGAACTGGTTGACCTGTATCGTGACCATTCATTGATCAGCATGCAAAAAGATGTAGGAAAAGTTTTTAAAGTGTTGGTTGAAGGTCATTCTAAAAAAAGTGAAGATGACCTGCATGGCAGGGCAGATAATAATAAAGTAGTCGTATTTCCAAAAGAAAATTATAAAAAAGGAGATTATGTAACGGTAAAGATTACTGGCTGCACGGCAGGAACTTTATTAGGTAAAGCGATTACCCCCTCCGCCCCCTGAAGGGGGAACTGGTAACTTACAAGTTGTAAAGATTCATTTTATAAGATCCTTATAAATTGTAATAATGAAGGAGAATATGTTTTATGGAGCTAGCCCTCTGATTTTTGAATTGGCAAAGAAGCTAAGAAATAATGTCACCAATGAAGAAATGATTTTATGGGGAACCATAAAAGTTAAATTTCCAACATTAAAGTTTAGAAGACAACATCCAATATCAAACTATATAGCAG
>JAGPDJ010000377.1 GCA_018057635.1 Ferruginibacter sp.
GCCTTGGTAATACAGAACCAGATCATACTGTAAAGGCAGTATTACATACAGACGGAACGGCTACGATGCAATTTCCATCAACACTGATGGGGAATGAATTCTACATAGCTGTAAAACACCGCAACCATATGGAAACATGGAGTAAACTACCGGTAACGTTTAGTAGCATTACTGAATACGACTTTACTGACAACCTGCTGAAAGCTTATGACGATGGCGTAAATCCGCCGATGGCTTCAGTTGCCGGAAGTAAGTTTGCAATTTATGGCGGAGATGTGAACCAGGATGGAACCGTGGATGGCGGTGATGCAAATGATATAGAGATTGGTGCCAATAATTTTGATTATGGTTACAATGCAGCAGATGCCAATGGTGATGGGGAAACAGGTGGCCAGGATGCCAACATTGTTGAGATTAACGCAAACCTGTTTTTGTTTTATGCGAGGCCGTATTAAAAGATGGGAGTTAGGAGTTAGAATCGTTATCAATTAAGAAATATGCTATAAATAAGCCCTGGTTAATAGCCGGGGTTTATTTTTTTTTACAATACTATTTATTACAGCGTGCAACTTTGAGGAACCAGTATGTATTAGATATCCCTTTGTGTTTTTAGGACCTATTCTTTGTGGCCATCTTCCTCTTTAGAATTTAAATTTCTCTTTCATAACAGCAATGAAATTGTCTTTTTTTCTTCGGGAAACTTCCAGTTCCGGCCCGTTTAGTAAAACAACAGTTCCGCCTTCACCCCGGCGATATTCCTTTACATGGTTGATATTTACAAGGTAAGAACGGTGTATGCGAACAAAATCATTTTTTTCAAGCAGTTGTTCATACTCAAATATCGGTTTGGATGAAACCAGTTTTTGATTATCTGTTAAATGGAAAACAGTATAACTTGTTTCAGATTCACAAAAAATGACATCACTTAATCGGATAACCTGGAATCCTTTTAAAGAAGGGATGCATAGCTTGATATCACCGGATGATTTAGATTGATGAATATTGTATAAAAGTGTTTCTACATTCCGGTTTATCAATCCGTCCTGTATTTTTTTTGAAGCCCTGGTAACAGCCTGGATAAGCTCGTCTTCATGTACCGGTTTCAATAGGTAATCTATTGCACTGTATTTGAATGCCTGTAAACTGTATTCATTGTGGGCTGTTACAAATATGATCTGGAATGAAATTGCATTCAATTCTGAAAGCATGGCAAGGCTGGTTTTTCCGGGCATAGCGATGTCGAGAAAAACAAGGTCTGGCTGCAATTGTTCTATTTTATCCTTTGCTGAATCTGCATCATTACAGGAGGCAATAACCTGTACATCCGGGCAATACAATTCCAGGATCTTTTTTAAGGTATTGATTCCCCTTGGTTCGTCATCTACTAAAATGGTTTTAATCATACTGTTTTTGTTATTCGTTCTCTATTGGTATTGTTAGTGTTACAACTGTACCACTGCCTGTATATCCTGAAAGGTCTTTTTTATCTGCCATTTCCAGTTTGTAAGAAAGCAGGAATTTTTCATTCAGCAAACTGATCCGTTTATTAATATTCTCAATTGCAATGGAATGATGGTTTTTCTCATGCTGCTTGTTTTCAAACGATTGGTTTAAACCGATACCATTGTCTTCGATGATACAAATTAATTCATGCTGCTTTTTCATGAACGAAAGATTTAATCTTTTTTCACCTTTAAGTGGTTGTAATCCATGCCAGATGGCGTTTTCAACCAGGGGTTGTAAAAGCATAGGCGGTAAATTTATTTCAGAGGGTACTATTGTTTTGTCAATACTGATATTGTAAATAAAATTATCAAACCTTATTTGTTCAATAGATATATATCTTTCCAGGTGGTTTATGGTTTCTTCCAGGCTGCTAAATGAATGGGTTGATTGTTCAAGTGTGTCTCTCAGCAATTGTGCGAAAGTGCTTAGGTATTTGGATGCGTTTTCTTTCTGACCGGTTAGTATCATCTCTTTGATACTATTGAGGCAATTAAAAATAAAATGCGGGTTCATTTGTGTATGAAGTGCTTTTATTTCCAGTTCAACCAGTTGTTTATCGAGGTTGTTTCTATACCTGATATTGTTGATCCTGTTTTTATTTAAAAGATAACTGATCAGTATTATTAAAAGGCTGCATAATACCAGGAACCAGGTTGTTTTCCAAAATGGAGGGCGTATGATGATCTCCAGCGATCTTACCTGGTCGGGCCATCTTCGGGCAATGGATGTAAGTTTAACCTGGAGTTGATATTTACCGGATTCCAGGTTATCCAGGTAGATGAATTTATTTTGTTCTGCGTTTCTCCACTCATCTGTTTCATGCAACCTGTAAAAGATCTTATTATTTTCTATACCTTCAAAATCGAGGCTGCTTAAACCAATACTTATATTATTCTGGTTATACTTAAGGAATATTTTTCCGGATGGAAAATACTGCGTACTGTCATTTCTGATTGTTAATGATTCAATAGTTAGTTTTGGCTCAGGAACCATATTCACCAAAGGCATGAATGGAATTGCTGCAACCTGGTTATGATACCCTATCCAGATGTTATTCCTGTTGCTGTCATAAAATACTGGCGTACTAATACTGCTTTCGGGCAATCCATCTGTTTGTGCATAAACGGTAATATGATTGCTGCTGAGATCAAGCATATTCAGTTTATTTCGGGTAGCAATAAAAATTCTATTTTTTATAACCGGCGACAATTCAATGACCAGGTCGCTGCTTAATCCGGTTTTAGCTGTGTGGTGGCTGTATTTATTTTCATTGATAGCGTATTTTAATAAGCCGTTTTGAACAGTTGTTATCAAGATGTTTCCTGATTTGTCGGCAGATAACCCGAATAATTGGTCTTCATATTTCCTATATCCATCAAATACATTTATAAAAGTATCAAAACGATTCTTCTGATAATTGAAACGGGTTATACCATGATCTCCCATCCATATATTGCCAAACGCATCTTCTGTAAAAAATGAAACATAAGCCATTGGCAAAAAATAGGGCGGTTTTTTCTGGCTGATCAGCTCAAAAACCCCCGTTTTATTTTCATACCTGGCAATAGCTGTTCCATTAGGGCCGGAGCAACTGAACC
>JAGPDJ010000378.1 GCA_018057635.1 Ferruginibacter sp.
AACATTGACAAAGACATTATTGTCATGCTATATCCAAACCCGGTAAGTGACATAGCCAATCTTACTATATCATCAAATAAACCTCAACAGGTACAGGCAAGAATTGTTGATAACAGTGGTAAAGTAATCATTCAGTATAATTGGAGATTATCATCAGGCAACACTTCTTTTACCATAGATGTAAGTGGATTTGCTAAAGGAATATACTTCCTGGAATTAAAAGGTGAAATGATCAATGAACGTAGAAAATTAGTAAAAAATTAGTGAAATTTTCGATGCTGTTTGTAATCATAAAACACAAATTCTACCGTGAGTTACTAAGCTATGCTAAGGTTTTTATTTCCATTAATGGTTTTATACTCTTATTTGTTTTGCCGAACTATTTAATACCTATCGCTGCAGGTAAGCAAAGTACACGATTGCCCCTTACAAGTAGAATATAGAAAATCCCAAAAAGCTAGTAAAACCCCGGGCAGAGCCATTGTTTAGTGGTAGGCTCTTTGTAAAATTTTAAAAATCTGAAAAGCAGCATTCTCCCTAAAAAACAACCCTACCTCTAAGTAAAGTAACACATGTGCCAGTACATTCTGATTATGGCCATGCGTTTCCTTATCATCCATTTATATAATAAGTAAACGAATTACATGCATTAGGTTGTATTTTTAATAACTACTGCCATGAAGTATATAACCGCCATATTGTTCCTGTTATTTTCAACCCTAAGTTCCCGTGCCCAGGAAATTTTATCGCCGCAACCTGTTGCAGAATATATAACCAGTTTTCCCTTTAAACAATTCAGTGGCGGAGTAATGGTAATTAGGGCCTGCTTTGAAAATGTAAAAGACACACTCAATTTTATATTGGATACCGGCAGCGGCGGCATCTCCCTCGATTCATCCACCTGCAGCGAATTCAATATACCAACGATACAGACCGATACAACCATTACCGGTATTGCAGGTGTGCGAAAAGTGCGGTTTGTGTTTAATAAAAGCTTAAAACTTCCGGGTTTAACTATCCAAAACCTTAATTTTCATATCAACGATTATGATGTATTGTCAAGTGTTTACGGAGAAAAAATTGATGGCATTATCGGGTATAGTTTTTTAAACCGGTACATTGTGAAAGTAAACTTCGACAGCCTTCGGATTGATGTTTATAAACCCGGAAAAATGACGTATCCTTCAAAAGGAACTTTACTGCATCCGATCTTTACTTCATTACCCATTCAATATTTACAGGTTAAAGACAGGGTTACCATGCCTTTCAATTTCTATTTTGATACCGGCGCCGGTTTGTGTTTTTTAATGAGTGAACAATTTGCTGCCGACAGCGCCATCCTCAAGAAAAAAAGAAAACCTTTGTTAACCCAGGCAGAAGGAATGGGCGGTATGCTCAAAATGAGGCTCACCGTTGTAAAAGAGATGAAGATCGGCCCATACAGGTTCCGAAATGTACCCACATACCTGTACCAGGATGATAATAATATAACAGCCTATCCGTTTACCGGCGGACTTGTTGGAAATGATATCCTGCGGCGCTTTAACCTCATATTCAATTATCCCCAACGGGAGATACACCTGTTGCCCAATTCACACTATTTCGACCAGTTTGATTATGCTTATACAGGCCTGGGTATTTATTTTATTGATGGAAAGATCATGGTGGTTGATGTGATAAAAGATTCACCCGCCGAAAAAGCCGGCTTTAAAGTGGATGATGAAATTATCAGTGTGGGAAACAATATCTCTGTAAACATTCAACAGTATAAAAATATTTTGCAATCGCCCAACGAACGGTTAAAAGTGATCGTAAAACGGGATAAGGATCTGATAACACTGGTGCTGAGGGTGAAGAGTATTTTGTGAAAGCAAGTTAGTAAGCTATTAGCTGTTAGCTATTAGTTTGCTATATTGCATTGCGGTCATTGTCAAAAATCGTTACACTCCCTCAGATAACAGCAGTTTTTCTTTTTAATAGTGATTTGATAAACGGGTAAAATTTTAAAAGATGTATGCATTGCCGTTTTTCCATTGTTTCCCCCACAATTCATACTAATAGCTAACAGCTAATAACTAATTTATCCAAACAGACACCTATTCATAAAAGTAGCCTCACCTATCATAAACTAAAACAATCTTACGACAACCTATTCACAAAATTGCCACCCCCAAAAAAACATACTAATAGCTAACAGCTAATAACTAATCTACCCAAACTGCTACCTATTCATAAAAAAGCCCCACCACCACAGCCTCCAACTATGAACTTACTAACTATGAACGAAGAACTATTTCCCATCGTACATTTGCAGCATGATTCATTTTGAAAAGTTTATTTTACCCAACGGTTTACGGGTATTGGTACATGAAGATAAAAGCACGCCCATGGCGGTGGTGAATGTATTGTATGATGTGGGCGCCAGGGATGAAGATCCATCAAAAACCGGCTTTGCTCACTTGTTTGAGCACCTGATGTTTGGCGGGAGTAAAAATATACCGGTTTACGACGAACCCCTGCAGATGGCCGGGGGCGAGAACAATGCGTATACTACCAACGACCTCACCAATTATTACTGCCAATTACCGGCAGAAAATATTGAAACAGCATTCTGGCTGGAAAGTGACCGTATGCTCAGCCTGGCTTTCAGCAAAAAAAGCCTGGAAGTACAACGCAAAGTTGTTTGCGAAGAGTTTAAAGAACACTATATAAATAAGCCATACGGAGATGTATGGCATAAATTCCGGGAGCTTATTTATACCAATCACCCATACCGCTGGATGACGATCGGGAAGGAACTGAAACATGTAGAGGACGCAACACTGGAAGATGTAAAAGGTTTCTTTTTTAAACATTATACACCCTCCAATGCAATATTGGTCGTTGCCGGAAATATTGATAAGGATAACATTAAAATCCTGGCTGAAAAATGGTTTGGCGACATTCCTGCAGGAGAAAAATACATCCGCAACCTGCCGGCAGAACCCAAACAAACGGCACCCAGGAAAATGGAAGTAAAAGCACCTGTACCGCTTGACGCTTTGTTTAAAGCATGGCATATTTATCCCAGAACAGATCCGAGATATTATACGGCAGACC
>JAGPDJ010000379.1 GCA_018057635.1 Ferruginibacter sp.
ACCTGGCCGCCACCGGCAACTTTTCTGTAACTGATATTGGCAATATTGCCGCATTTCATACAAATAGCATGCAGTTTGGTTATGTAATCAGCCTTAGCCAGCAGGTTGGGCATCTGGCCAAACGGGTTTCCCTGGTAATCCATATCCAATCCTGCAACAATTACCCTGATACCTCGTAAAGCCAGTTGTTCACAAACATTGGCGATTTCTGGATCAAAGAACTGGGCTTCATCAATGCCAACAACATCAACATCCTGGGCCAGCAGCAGTATGGTTTGTGAACTGTCTACCGGTGTAGAATGAATGGTATTGGTATCATGGCTAACGATCTTAACTTCATCATAACGTACATCTATAGCTGGTTTAAATATCTCCACTTTAAGATTTGCAATTTTAACCCGCTTCAGCCTGCGAATGAGTTCTTCCGTTTTTCCGCTAAACATACTGCCGCAAATAACTTCAATCCAACCCCTTCTTTCACCTTTCAGATTCGGTTCTATAAACATTATATAATTTTTTTAAAATTGAGTTTGTAACTTTATCCCTGTTCGTGCAAAGGTTAAAGTTTATTGGCATTGAACAAAACATAATTTTATTGGTATTTTAAAATTTCATTAAACGTTAACTGTATGATGGATCGGGTGGAAACACTCTGTAAAAAATTACAGGAACAGCTTTCTCAGAATGCTGGTGCAGATCAGCTTTTGCTTACTGTTCAGATGTTGCAGTCTGAATTATTGCATATAAAATCAAGCCAGCAGCCATCCATTGAACCACAGGCAGCGGCAATCAATATTCCATCTAATTTTGAAATGCTGGCACCGGAAAAGGTGGAAGAGCGCACAACAGCAGAAAAAACTGTTTTGGTTTTAGAGGTTGATGAAGCAGAAGTGGAAGCCGAACTGGAAGAAATAAAACGCAATGCCAAAACAAGGGAACAAATAAGCGTCCATAATAAACCCCAGTTATTATTTGATCCTATTGAAGATATTCCTACACTCACGCACCAGGGGCCGCAAAAGGAAAAAGGTAAAGAGATACACGAAACAATCGGCAGCAACGAGATTTCCCTGAATGATAAATTGAAGCAGGCTAAAATTGAACTCAGCGATGCGCTCCAGGATTCACCTGTGAAAGACCTGAAAAAAGCAATTGGTATTAATGACAGGTTTCTTTTTATAAGAGAACTATTCAGGGGCGACGAAGTGATGTACGAACGAAGCATCAAAACCATCAATGGATTTTCAATTTTTCCGGAAGCGGAATACTGGATAAAACGTGAACTTAAATTAAAACTTGGCTGGAACGACAGCAGCCCCGAAGTGAAACTGTTTGATCAGATAGTTAAAAGGCGTTTTCCTTCAATATGATCTAAGATCTTCTTTGTAGCTCCTTTGTTTTCCAGCACATAATTCCTTGCAGCATTTCCTGATTTATTCACCAATGCTGAATCATTGAATAATTTAGTAAGTAACCGATCCAGTTCCAGCGGGTCTGTAACACTGTAAGCGCCGCCGCAATCAATAAGTCCGGATGCTTCAGCAAACTTATGATAAACCGGGCCAAAAACGACCGGTTTGCCATACACGGCAGCTTCCAGTACATTGTGAATACCTTCTGTGCCGAATCCGCCTCCAACATAAGCTATATCGGCATATTTGTATAATTTTGCCAGCATCCCAACATTGTCAATGATGAGTACATTGGCTTTATTCAACAGGCTGTTATCATCAGCAACAGCTGAGTAAAATATGGCATTGGAAAATGCTTCTTTTATATCTGCTAATTTTTCTTTGAATACAACATGGGGCGCAATGATGAATTTAATATCGGGCCTTGTTTTAACAAAGTGTAACAATTCAATATCGTCTTCTTCCCAGGTGCTGCCCGCTACCAAAACCCGGGAATTGCCGATGAATGAACTAATGTGATCAACCGGTTCATTTTTTTCAGCAATTGCAATTACCCTGTCAAAACGGGTATCTCCCCCAATCAACACATTTTTTTTCACAGCAATTGATTCAAGTAAAGCTACTGATGCTTCATCCTGAACAAATAACTGGTCAAAACAGCCGAGCATTTTTTTCCAGATTTCACCATACCATTTAAAAAAAGGCTGGTTTTTTCTGAAGATGCCGGAAACCAAAATAACAGGAATGTTCCTTTTCTTCAGTTCTGCCAGGTAATAATACCAATATTCGTATTTCACCCATAAAACCAATGCCGGGTCAAGCGAAGCAATTAGTCTTTTAGCATGCAAAATATTATCCATTGGCAGGTAAAATATATAATCTGCCCCGGGATAATTTTTGCTCACTTCATAACCGCTCGGTGAAAAAAAACTGAGTGCGATCTTATAACTGGGGTATTTTTTCTTCATTTCTTCCAATAATGGCCGCCCCTGTTCAAATTCACCCAGGCTGGCACAATGCATCCAGATGGTTTTTTCTGTACCCATAAAAACCGGGAATTGCTTCCTGCCTTTTAACCACAATCGTGCTTTTTCATTCCATGGAGATACCAGCCGAAGGCCAATACTGTATAAAAAAAGGAAAATATTGTACAATAATATGCTCAAAAGGGAAATTTAGGCTCAAAAATACAGGGTTTACCCTTTAAATCAAATCATATACCATATATATGATTTAGGCTTTCAAAATCTTATCTTTGCGCCGTTTAAAAATATGGATTATGAGGCCTTTACAAATGGTAGATACTAAAACACAGTATCACAAAATTAAATCGGAAGTAGATGCTGCAGTTATAGCTGTGATGGAAAGTTCCCAGTTCATTGGCGGAAAACCTGTAAATGATTTTGCCGATAACCTGGCAAAATACAATGGCAGCAAGCATGTAATTCCCTGTGCAAATGGTACCGATGCGCTTCAGATAGCGATGATGGCACTTGGTTTAAAACCGGGGGATGAAGTGATTACTCCCTCCTTTACCTATATAGCAACAGTGGAAGTAGCGGCATTGCTGAACATCAAGCCTGTATTTGTAGAAGTTGACAAGAAAACCTTTTGCATAGATCCTGCAGCTATTAAAAAAGCAATTACTTCTAAAACAAAGGCGATTATTCCGGTTCACCG
>JAGPDJ010000380.1 GCA_018057635.1 Ferruginibacter sp.
CCAGGATATCCGGATAATGTTGCTGCAACCAGCCGGCTGCCTCAAAACCATCCATCTCCGGCATATTAAGATCAAGGATCACTACCTGGGGCGAAACACCTTTCCGGATCGCCTCCGTCAGCTCTTTACCGGTGCCGGCCTGCAGGATCACCTGGCAGTCTTCAAAGCTGTCGATCAGGGAAGCCAGGGCATTGCGCAGCAAAACATGGTCATCGGCCATGGCGATTTTTATCTTGTTTGTGTCTTTCATGTTTATTCGATGGGTATAGTAAATAGTAGGGTGGTGCCGGTTTCGGCCGAACTGAAGACCTGCATTTCTCCTTTAAGGATACTGGCGCGGGTCTCCATATTTTTCAGTCCGGCATTCCCCCCGCTTTTATTACGATCCGGGTCAAAGCCCCGGCCATTATCGGTGACCAGGATCTGTAACTGTTCCGGGCAATAGTCCAGCTGCAACTGTACAGCAGAAGCATTGGCATGTTTGATCACATTGTTAAAAGCTTCCTGGATGATCCGGAAAATGATGAGTTCCTTATTGCTGTCCATGAAGACGGGGCTTCCTTTTACTTCATAGCGGAGCTCAAACTGATCGGCCTGCCGGATTCGTTGGGTTTCTTCCTCCAGGGCCTGCAACAATCCCTGCTGGATAATGATATCTGAATTCAGGCTTTTGGAGATATCACTTAACTGGGCAATGGAAGCGCTAAGTAACTGGATAGAAGACTCAAGTTTGGTAGATGATTTTTCTATTTCACTCCACTCAAAAGTATTCAACTGAAGTTTTGCTAAAGTTAGCGAGAGCCCAATATTGTCATGGATTTCTCTTGAAATATTCTGAAAGGTTTGTTCTTGTATTTCAAGTTGTGTAGTAATTAAGCTTTTTTCATATTGATCTTGTGCTTTTTTGAAGCTTTCATGAAATATCATTTGCCGATTTCTATAATTAAATATCAGTAGTAGTATTGATCCCGAAAGTAGGAGTATAAGGAATGTTGTGCCAATAAGAAACTCAGGCATAGTATAGGTGTTTTTTTGTTTTTATTGAATAGCTAATTGTTAGAAATACAATTAATATAACTAGATAATGAATGAAAAAAAATGCCATATACAAATCATGGTGTGTTAATTTTATTTTTTCTGCAATAATTAGGAACGGAAGTGATACTGAGATATACACAAAAAACGAGCTAATAACTATTAGTACATGTTTACAAATTGGCGCATCTTTTATGTTGTTTTTTACAATAGAGTAGAAAAATATTAAGCAAGTTGAAAATAAAATTAAATACTCAAATATATTTATTAAGACAGATAACGTTATTATCGTTTTATTAGATGGTTGAATTGTTAAGGAGAATAAAATGAAAATGAATACTAGTGACAAGAATAGAAAGGGGGTTTTTTTTAATACTCTATTCCTTTTTTTTAATGGCTGATGCTTTTGGAAAAAAACAATAAAAAAATTTAATTCGAAAAAACAAAAAATGCTATTGTAGGATTCGAAAATTATTCGTTTTGCCAGACTTTGGTTGGGTAGAATGAAATTTAAGGTTTTAAAATCAATAAAAGCAAATAATATAAGACTGGCAATTAAATAATAAAGCAGGGGTTTTATTACTTGTTTGTTTTCTTTGGAATTGAGTATTTCTAATATCGAAATCGCGAGAGTAATAATTATGAATATGTTAATCATCAAGACTGGTGTACTCATGAAGTTTCTTTTGGTTAAAACTATCAACAAGTATTTTCTTTTGGCGATAATACCCGCCGTTTTTTTCCCATTTTTTCCGTTTTTTTTCCCCTCCAAATCTGATGGGATCCCCCCATATTTGTTCCCGATAGCTCTTTAAGTCGGAGATAGCCGGTCATTTTTCGTTGAACCGGCCACAGGAGATTTTCAGTAAAGTACTTTATAAACAGGTTGATTTTCCCAAGGTAACGGCCCAGGCTGAAAGTAGTTTTGGCGCAGCAGCGCGTGCTACGGGAATGCCGAAAACCGGGTTTTGAACAGAGTAGGCAGTTTATTAATTATTGTATGAAAAAAATACTGATCTTATTTTTTGTCTCCCTTTTTATGATTGAGGGCAGGGCGGCTGTATATCCTGGTAAAACCGCTCAACCTGTGCCCGGCCGGAAAGAAGCCTTCCTGGCGCTGGAACAGTTTTTTAAATCCTATGATACAGCCATTCTGCGGCGATTGAAAAGGCCGGTGGCCGTTCTGGAGGAGGAGAATGCGGCAAGAGCTGGTTCAACAGATCTTGTTTACATGCAGCAAAAAAACACAGAGTTGATTTCGCTGCTTAGTGTAATTAATCCGCAAGTCTATAGTCCTGCTTTGATGAACCCTGCCGATGAAATGGTGGTTTTTGCAGGCGTATTTGAATTGTATAGGGAAATGCAGCTCCAAGGTAAGCAGGTTACAGGACGCATGAGAGTACCCTGGGAATGTATAAAGGATGTACTCGTAGGGGCCTTTAATGTCGCTGCTATCATAATCGAATTTCAAACGCTGGTTGAATCCAGCGCTTCCTGGTCAACCATCCGGCCATTTCTTTGGAGAAACCTGCGCCGGTATGGTGGTTGGTTTATGGTAGCCGGGGTAATATGGGATATCGCCACTGAATGTTTTAAACTATAAAGCCTATGCGTTTTCTTATGCTGACCAGTATACTGGTCCTGTTGATCCAGTTGGTAAAACTGGTTTGGTTGTGGTTCAGACCCGCTTTTTTAAAAAAAGCGGGGTTTGACCGGCCAGAATCAAAACTGATGTTGTCCGCTTATTACCTGCTCGCCATCCTGGTGCTGACAGCGTTTGTGGCCGATCAGTTAGGGTACATTAAGTTTATTGCCCCCCGATGATGGGGAGAACAGGCAACCAATCACCGGTTGCCTGTTCCTTTTTACCTTCATTGAAGCCTGTAATGGCTGACTGCACCTGTGTGGACCACAAGTGCTATTACTGCTCAAAATCAAGCCTAAAAGAAATATCCCCAATTTGCGGTTTATACTAAAATTTGCGTAGTTTTACTCGTGTCGGTATCAAATCAGCCATTTTCTTAACCCAATACCTCATGACGGCTCAGCAA
>JAGPDJ010000382.1 GCA_018057635.1 Ferruginibacter sp.
AAGACGGACAGGATAATAACATTTCTCCCCAGGTAAGGAATATGTCAATTGGCGTTACACTTGGTTTATAATTTAAAAAACTATTAATAAAATATATATGAAATACTTTCAGAAATTATTTTTAGTCGCTGTTTTACTCACCGGTCTTCTTTTTACCGGTTGTAAAAGTAAAACAGACCTGGCGCCATTCAACGTATTTGATGCCAGTTCTGCATTTACCTCACCTGAAAGATGCTTGTTGGCTTTATACGGCGTATATGATGCGGCTCAAAGCGGTGTGTATGACCCATTGAACGGTAGTGCCACAGCAGACAGGGGTTATCCATTTGGAGCAGCAGCTGTTGAACAACAGGATATGAGGGGTGAAGACATGGTGAACGTGGCAACTTTTTTCCAGGTTACTTATTTTGGAACATATTCGCCAACCACACCAAACAATGTAAATATGTGGAAGGAATTGTATGCAGTAATTAATAAAGCAAACATTTCAATCAATGGATTCAGGGGTGCAAACCTAAATGGTATTTTAAGCAGTACCCTTGCCAATCAATACGAAGCGGAGTGCCGTTTTTTAAGAGCTATGTCGCATCATGAGTTACTGATCCATTTTTCACGTCCGTATGCTGATGGCGCAGGCTCAGCTTTAGGTGTTCCATATAGGGATTACCCAATCAACAATCCGGCGGATGTAGAATTTGCCAAAACAAAACCAAGAGAATCAGTGGCAGATAATTATACCAAATTATTGGCTGACCTAGATTATGCAGAAGCGAACCTTCCAGCTACCGGCCTTAATTACAGAGCTACAAAAGCGGCAGCAATTGCATTGAAGATGCGAATTAAATTACACAAAGGAGATTGGGCTGGTGTAATTACTGAAGGCAATAAAATAATACCTGCAACCATTGATCCGCAAAACTGGACTTCAGTAGTTAGTCCAATTGGCGGATGGGCTATGACCGCTGCCGTTGATGGTCCGTTTACCAATAATGCTTCTACCGAAAATGTTTTTTCAATTAAGAATGATCCTATAGATAACCCCGGAACAAACGCATCTTTACCAAGGATGTATGGTTTAAGCAGCACAGCAACTGGTGGAAGGGGATTGGTTTCGATAAGCCCGATCGTTTGGAATTTCCCTGAATGGACCTGTGGTGATAAACGTAAAACAACACTATATACCAACGGAACAAGTAATACAGGTGTGGTTACAAAATTCACCACCAAGTATAAAGATGCAGTTACGCAATCTGACTGGACGCCGTATATCAGGTATCCTGAAATTTTGCTGATGCAGGCTGAAGCTGAGGCCTGGAACAATGCAACTGTATCTCAAAGAGCAATAGACCTGGTTAATACAGTAAGGAACAGGGCTTTGGCAAGTCCGGTAACGGAAACGTATACTCTGGCATCTTTTGCCGGTAAGAACGACCTGATCAATGCCATCTTAAAAGAAAAAAGAATTGAATTCCTTGCTGAAGGAAAGCGTTGGGGAGATATTCACCGCCTGGTACTGGATCCTGTTTTTGGAACCGGTGGGATACCTGCAAAAATGCCAAACGGATTTTCAAATGTTGGTGCATTTGTTTGTGCCGGTGCTGTTCCGGCAACCGGTGTTCCTGCGATTCCTTATGCTGATTACAGGTTCTTATGGCCTATACCACAACAGGAACGTAATACCAATCCAATCATAGATCAAAACCCCGGCTATTAATCATTATAAAATCAATCGAAATGATCAAACAATATTTAATATGTACTTTGGGTAGTTTCATTTTACTATCAGGATGCAAAAAGGCTGCAAATCTTACCGGCCCGGTAGATAAAAGCATTGCTTATGTATCATTCACCAACGTTAACGGTAACTCTAAAACGGTGAATGTATATGTAGACGATGTATTGGTAAACACGGCTGCTGCTGTGGCTGCCAATGGTACTGCAACTGGTACATACCTGGGTGTTTATCCCGGCGAACGTTTCCTGGAAGTGAAAGAGAATGCAGACCCGGCAACTTATTACCATTCCAACAATATAAAAGTTGCCGGAGGTAATTCCTATGCCTATTTTATTTACGATACATTAAAGTCGGGCCGCTTTAAAGGCATTCTTTTAACTGCCGACAGAAATATCAATCCAGCCAGTGCCAGTGCTAAAGTGAGGTTTTTAAACCTGTCTCCCAAAGCACCTGCATTTGATGTATGGTTTGTAAGAAGGGTGGGAGCAGTTGCAAAAGACAGCAGCAAGGTATTTTCAGCCGTACCATCTTTAACATCAGTGGCAAACCCGGATGCTACTGCTTTATCAGCATATACCAATGTTGCAGCCAACGAAGCAGCAGGAGCAGCAGGTACAGGTTCATTGGTAACAGATTATATTATCCGAATAAAGCTGGCTAATACAAATACTATTGTATCATCAACCGCAGCAACAACTGTTGTTAACGGCAGAACATACACGCTTTTTGCAAGGGGAATTTATCCTGCTTCAGGGCTTACTTTGTTTTTGAACAATTAATTAAGCACTCATTAAAATATCAATCCCGGGCAGATTTGCCCGGGATTTTTTTAGTAGAAAATTAAATAGCAATAAATTTTGATGAACTTATTTAAGAATTTCACCCAGTTTTTGATCCAGGTTATCCCCTCTTAATTCGGCTGCGATTATTTTACCTTGTGGGTCAATAAGTACATTGTAAGGAATTGCTGAAAAACCGTATAAATCACCAACAGGTGAATCCATACCTTTAAGATCACTTACCTGTAGCCAATCAAATTTGTCTTCTTTTATTGCTTCCAGCCAGTCGTTCTTATTATCATCTAATGAAACACCCAGTATGGTAAAATTTTTATTTTTAAACTTATTGTGTGCTGCTACCAGGTAAGGACTTTCACTTCTGCATGGTCCGCACCAGCTGGCCCAGAAATCAACCAGTACATATTTTCCTTTTAACTTGCTTAAAGAAATGGGTTTACCATTTACATCATTCAGCGTGAAATCGGGGGCAATGCTTCCAATTTGTGGGGTTTTGTTTTTAATGGCTTCTTGTCGGGCCTGCTGAGCCATCATTTGGT
>JAGPDJ010000381.1 GCA_018057635.1 Ferruginibacter sp.
TTGCAGCCCTGATTGCTTTGTTTTTGCAAAAACGTAAGCAAGAGTTGGCGAAAACTACTTTTTTCGTTGTTTTTATTTTGTCAGTAATTTGTTTTGCCGCTATGGCCAGAACGGGATATTATGGTGGACAAATCAGGCATTCAGAATTAAGAACAGGTTCAGCAGAAAGTTTACAAAATGGCATAAACAATAGTAATGAAGCTAAAGGAGAAAAAGATGATGATTAATCAGCCTGTTTTTTTTATTTCAGTATGATGATTTAAAAAATGTTATTGAAAAGCAGGGGAAATATATTTCATTTCCCCTGTTTGTATTACTACATTTTGTTGATGCTGATTGGTGGGTGCTATACTATTTCATGTATTACAAATACTACATGTATTCTTTTAAGAAAATAAAAAATTTAATATTTTAGTATTTTATAAAAACTAAAAATATTATTTATGTTCATAGGGCACTATGCAGCGGGCTTTGCAGGAAAATATTTTGATCGCAGGCCATCACTTGGAACCATGTTCCTGGCAGTACAGTGGCTTGATCTGATATGGCCGGTTTTTGTACTTGCAGGTATTGAGAAATTTTCTATTGATCCGGGTAATACCGTTCTAACCCCATTGCACTTTGTTTATTATCCCTGGTCTCATAGCATGTTAATGGCAATCGGATGGGCAAGCCTGTTTGGCATTATATATTTCATTAAAACCAGGAATAACAAAGGTGCCATTTTACTTTTTGTACTGGTATTTAGTCATTGGATATTGGATTGGATAACCCACCGGCCAGATCTTCAGTTTACACCGTTTTCTGAATCAAGAACAGGACTGGGATTATGGAATCACAAATGGCTGGAAATAATTATTGAAACTTCCTTTTTTATATTAGCTGTTTTTTTGTATGCTACCCTGCGTAGAACGGAAAAGAAGCACGGTAACCTTTCATTATTCATTTTTGCCGGATTTTTGTTATTGATTCATTTCATGAATATTTTCGGACCGGCACCTACAAACATCCGCATGGTTAACTGGTCAGCTTTTGCACAATGGATATTAGTGGCCTGGGGTTACTGGATTGACAGGAAAAAAGAATGATTTTTTTTACAAGGTATTTATTATTTATATTTATTCCTGTTCCCTAAAGGGATATCTGTGATTTAAAAATTTCATCCGGGTACAGGCAATTTATTTTAACAGCATATAAAAAAAATAAAACAATGAGTATAGCAAATAATTTATGGGAAGAACTGAAACAGGAAGCAGCAAACACCCGGAAATTACTGGAACTTGTTCCATTTGAAAAAGCTGATTTTAAACCCCATGAGAAATCCATGACCTTGAAAAGACTGGCATGCCATGTAGCAGAGATCACCGGTTGGTGGAAAGAGTGCCTGACCATGGATGAACTTGATTTTGCAAAGGATTCCGGACCTGCAAAGGAATATCATTCTACTGAAGATATTGTGGCCTGGCACGATGAACTGTTGGCAAAAGCTGAAGTAATTCTGAAAAATGTATCTGAAGATGAATTTTCCAAACCATGGACCATGCGCCAGGGAGAAATGATATTTTTTACAATGCCAAAAGGGGAAGTTGTAAGAACCTGGTGTTTAAATCATTTGTATCATCACCGCGGGCAATTGACTGTTTATTTACGGTTACTCAATATCCCTTTGCCCGGAATGTATGGGCCAACGGCAGATACGCCGGGTATGTAAAAGAAATGCTTTCCTGGTTATTTATAATATACCCTTTTCATAAGCAAGGTGTAAAGCCTGTGCCCGGCTGTTTACGTGAAGTTTGTTATAAATATTAATTACATGCTTTTTGGCAGTATTTGGGCTAATGGATAGCTTAGAACCAATTTCTTTGTATAACAGTCCCTGGACAAGCAATTGTAGGATTTCTTTTTCCCTGGCAGTAAGATCAAAAAAACTTTTTTGAGGTTGTTGTACAGATTTATTGGGTAAGCTGAGTTCATTTTTCTGAACCAGTTGCAGTATTTTATATGCAATTCCCGGGGATATTGGCCCAACTGCATTTTCATGCATTTGCCAGAGCATCTCCGTTAAATTTTCGGCTGTTTCATCTTTAAGCAGGTAACCAAATGCACCTGCTTTGATGGCTTTGAATATCTTGTCTTCATCATCAAAAATTGTAAGCACAACATATTTTACAGAAGGGTAGAGGCAGGAGCCTGCAGCAATGGCATCCACTCCGTCCATGTTGGGCATTTCAAGATCCATCAATGCAACATCCGGTAATTGGTCAGCATGCAACTCTTTCATTTTATCAAGGAATTCTCTTCCGTCATTGGCTACCAGTGAAACTTCAAAATTGCCGTTACGCAATAATTTATCCATTAAAATATTCCGGTTACTGGCCTTGTCATCAATTATGGCAATCTTTAAAGGCATTTGAAGTTGTTTTATCAAATATGTGATTTCCTTTCTTAAATAAAAATAATCCAACTGGATTATACCTGTTAAACGAAAATAGAAATGATAGTTCCGTTATCAGCAGATTCAAAAGTAAGGTTAAATCCTGCATCGATGGCCCGTTGTTTCATATTGTTCAACCCATTACCCGCAGTTATATTTTTTGTTTCTTTATAATTAAAGCCTTTACCGTCATCTGAAATGGTCAGTTTCCAGGTGTTTTTTTGAAAGTCACTATTTACTGAAATATTCTTTGCACCTGCATGTTTAATGGAATTGGTAACGGCTTCCTGCACAATTCTTACAAGATTAAGTGCTTTATTGTTATTCAGTTTTTTTTCAGCGTCAGCATTCCCTTGTACTGTAAAACGTATGTCAGGATAATACCTGTTGAATGGCTGAATGAAATTACGAATACGCACCAGGCATTCTTCCGCAGAGTATTCTTCTCTTTGCAAGGCCCAGATAGTTTCCCTCAATGCAGTAATGATATCTTTAGATGCATATTTCAAGTCATTCATTAATTCATTCCTTTCCACCTGCATTTCTTCTTTTTGCAACAGGTCTGTTTTATAAAGTACGGCATTGGCATAGGCTCCGATGCTGTCATGCAGATCGCGTGAAATCCGCTCCCGTTCCA
>JAGPDJ010000383.1 GCA_018057635.1 Ferruginibacter sp.
GATACCCAGGCCATTGCAGATTTTTTAAAATCAGTTATGGTATCCAGTTATAAACTCACTGATGAAAATACAGAAGAGCGGTTTGCTGAAACAAGAGACACACTTTGTTATGCAACAAATGACAACCAATCTGCAGTATACGGACTGTTACAACAACCGGCAGATTTTGCCATAGTTGTTGGAGGTTATAACAGCAGCAACACTTCGCACCTGGTTGAATTATGTGAAGGAAAATTACCTACTTATTTTATTAATGATGCCGACAAGATCATTTCATCTTCAACCATTAAGCATTTTGATTTTCATCACAAAAAGGAAAATATCAGTACTGGTTTTATGCCTGTGAAAAAACCTGTAAAGATACTGATCACGAGTGGCGCCAGTTGCCCGGATGCATTGGTGGAAGAAGTGATTGACAGGATCGTATCTTTTTTTGATGATGCCATTCCCGTTAAACAGATTGCTTCGGCATTCATTTAATAAGTAAACAGATAATTATAGCCGGAAGAATTGATGCATTTTTACTTCTTCTGTTTGGATACCCTTTCTTCATATAATTTCAGGGCAAACTCCTGCGTTTGTTGTTTTGTGATGTTTGTATTATCAATCAGTATAGCATCAGAAGCCTGGCGAAGCGGGCTTACCTCCCTGTGTGAATCAATATAATCCCTCATTTCCAGGTTTGTCTTAACCTCTTCTACAGTTACATTGGGATTCTTTTCGTACATCTCTTTAAATCTTCGTTGTACCCTAACCGCAATATCGGCAGTCATAAATATCTTTAGTTCAGCATCAGGGAAAACGGTTGTACCAATATCCCTGCCATCCATTACGATTCCCTTTTTCTTTCCCATTTGTTGCTGTTGCTTAACCGCAAATTTCCTTACAGCCCCAATGGCCGCGATGTCACTCACTTTTTCTGCAATAACCAGGTCGCGTATCACATATTCCACATTTTCATCATTCAGGAATATTTCCGATTGCTGGGAATTTTCATTGTACTCAAAAGAAAGAGTAATATGTTTTAATGCAGCTTTCACTTCTTCATCATTGGTCCAGTCGGTGTGATTCCGTAAAAAATACAATGTAATTGCCCGGTACATGGCGCCACTGTCAATATAAACATAACCCAGGGCCTTGGCCATTTGTTTTGCGAGTGTACTTTTTCCACAACTGGAATATCCATCTATTGTTATTATAATCTTTGCGCTCATCAGGCTACAAAAATGATATTTTTTTTTTAAAGAACGGGTTAAGAAGTAAATTTTATCTAAAATAAAAACCCCGGAAGTTATTAACAACCGGGGTAGATGCATTTATATCCTTAACGATTAGGCTTCAGATTTTTTTTCTTTCTTTTTAGGTTCTTCTTTTAGTGTAAACCTGATTTTTTCTGCTTCCTTGTCAAGCGTAGCAACAACATTGTCTCCGTGCTTGATATGTGCATTCAGGATCTCTTCTGCCAGCGGATCTTCCAGGTATTTTTGAATAGCCCTGTGCAAAGGCCTGGCGCCAAATTGGCTGTCGTATCCTTTTTCTGCAATGAAATCTTTGGCTTCAGCAGACAATTCAAGCGTAAATCCTAAAGTATTCAACCTGGTCATAACACCTTTCATCAGTATATCGATGATCTCAAAAATATTCTCTTTATTAAGTGAATTGAATATAACCACATCGTCTATCCTGTTCAGGAACTCGGGACTGAAAGTACGCTTCAAAGCTTTTTCAATGATCGCCTTGTTATTCTCATCCAGGTTATCCTGGCGGTTCTGGGTAGCAAAACCAACGCCATCACCAAAGTCTTTCAGTTGCCTTGCACCGATATTGGAAGTCATGATGATCATGGTATTCTTAAAATCAACCTTTCTGCCAAGGCCGTCTGTAAGCTGTCCGTCATCCAGCACCTGTAACAAAATATTGTAGATATCCGGGTGAGCTTTTTCAATCTCATCCAGCAGGATTACACTGTAAGGTTTGCGTCTAACCCTTTCCGTTAACTGCCCGCCTTCTTCATAACCAACATATCCCGGAGGTGCACCAATGAGCCGGCTAACGGTGAATTTCTCCATGTATTCACTCATATCTATACGGATCAGTGCATCTTCGCTGTCGAACATGTGCTTTGCCAGTGAACGGGCGAGTTCTGTTTTACCAACACCCGTTGGGCCGAGGAAAATAAACGTACCAATCGGTTTTTTAGGATCCTTTAAACCAACCCTGTTTCTTTGAATGGCTTTAACAACCTTTGTAATGGCATCCTGCTGACCTACCACAGCGCCTTTCAGATCGTCTGCCATGCGGCGTAGTTTGTCCGTTTCGGCCTGAACCATGCGTTTAACAGGAATGCCTGTCATCATGTGTACCACTTCAGCAATGTCTTCTTCCTCTATTGGGAACCGTTTGTTTTTGCTTTCTTCTTCCCAGTCATTTTTAGCCTTCTCCAGGTCTTCCTGCAGGCGTTTTTCGGTATCTCTTAATGAAGCAGCTTCTTCAAATTTCTGGCTTTTTACAACTTTATTCTTTTCCAGCTTGATGTCTTCTATCTTCTTTTCCAGGTCGATGATCGTTTGGGGAACATTGATGTTCTTGATGTGTTTCCTGGCACCCACTTCATCCAGTACATCAATCGCTTTATCAGGCAACAACCTGTCGGTCATATACCTGTCGCTTAATTTCACACATGCTTCAATTGCTTCCGGGCTGTATGATACATTGTGGTAATCTTCGTACTTACTTTTTATGTTGTTCAGTATTTCAATAGCTTCCTGTACTGAAGGTTGTTCAATGATGATCTTCTGAAAACGCCTGTCGAGTGCTCCGTCTTTTTCAATATGCATGCGGTATTCATCTAAAGTAGATGCGCCAATGCATTGGAGCTCTCCGCGTGCAAGGGCCGGTTTAAATATATTAGATGCATCCAGCGAACCACTGGCTCCACCAGCACCGACAATGGTGTGAATTTCATCGATAAATAAAATTACATCCCTGTTCTTTTCCAGTTCATTCATGATGGCTTTCATTCTTTCTTCAAACTGGCCGCGGTATTTTGTACCGGCAACCAATGCA
>JAGPDJ010000384.1 GCA_018057635.1 Ferruginibacter sp.
TTAGTATGATCAGGTCAGGTAAGAAAAAATCTGATGTTGATGAAAATGCTCCCATGAAATACAATTATCCAATGATTTTATTAGAAGGTACTGTTGTTGGCCTGTTGACAGGATTGGTTGGCGCCGGTGGCGGATTTCTCATCATACCAGCCCTGGTACTGCTTGCAAGAATGCCGATGAAACTGGCTGTGGGAACTTCTTTGTTCATCATAGCAGCGAAATCCCTGATTGGTTTTATTGGCGACCTGCAGGGGAGTGAGGTAATTGACTGGAAACTGCTGGGAACTTTTACTGCATTTGCCGTTGCAGGTATATTCTTAGGGATATTTCTTGCAAAAAAGATACATGGAGATAAACTTAAGAAAGCTTTTGGTTGGTTCGTTTTGATAATGGGTATATATATTATTGTAAAGGAATTATTCTTCCCTACAGGTGGTGGTCATTAATAACGGAAATATTTTTCGTAATGATCATATTTTTTATAGTTCATACTGAAATGTGACAAACATCATATATTCTGATTTTAATAACAAGGAATTTTATAGTATTAAAAATTATTTTATGGAAAATACAACAACTTACACAATGCCAAGAATCGGTGATAAAGCTCCCGATTTTTCAGCCGTAACAACAATCGGGAATTTAAAATTCTCTGAATATAATAAAGGAAGTTGGGTAATTCTTTTTTCTCATCCTGCAGATTTCACTCCTGTTTGTACAACAGAAATGAGTGGCTTTGCCAATGAAAAAGATTTTTTTGCAAAGCATAACACCAAACTCATGGGCCTGAGTATCGACAGTATTCACGCACACATAGCATGGGTAAACGCAGTTAATGAAAAAACTGGTGTGTTATTTGAATTCCCGATCATCGCCGATTTGGATATGAGTGTAGCCAAATTGTATGGCATGCTGCAACCCGGCGAAAGTGAAACAGCCGCAGTACGGGCCGTTTTCATCATCGATCCCGAAGGGAAAGTGAGGCTCATCATGTATTACCCGTTAAACATTGGCAGGAATATGGAAGAGATTAAACGTACTTTAATTGCCCTGCAAACATCAGATGAAAACAAAGTTGCTATGCCGCTTAACTGGCAACCGGGTGATAAGGTAATTGTGCCAGCTCCCAAAACACTGGAAGCCCTGGCAGAAAGGAAGAACAGCAACCTGGAAATGGTTGACTGGTACCTTGCGAAGAAGTCATTATAAAAAATGATTGTTATTTGCCGGGAAGTCGTATAGACGTTTTTTTAGTAATGCTAAGCTTAACGTCTTCCCGCCTTTCCGGCAATTTTTATAATAGATGCACAACTTAAACGTCTTCCCGCCTTCCCGGCAAAAAAGTATTAGTTTATTAGTGGTAAAAAATAAATGAGCATTGTCATAAGTATTCATGACATCAGTCATTTTAAAATGTAACAATTGTAACTTATTATAACAGTCGGTTATTTAATTTTTGCATGGTAAATAAACATCAGTACAAATTAAAATCCGGGTGTATGAATATACTATGCCAGTCAAGATGCCCATGAATACCAACATGAATTCAAACAAAAAATATCAAATAATAAAAAAACAAAAAAACATTCATTATGAAAATAGAACAGATTTACACCGGATGCATTGCTCACGCAGCCTACTATCTTGAAAACAATGGCGAAGCTGCCATATTTGATCCGTTAAGGGAAGTACAACCTTATATTGACAGGGCACAGAAAGACAATGCCAAAATCAAATATGTTTTTGAAACACATTTTCATGCAGACTTCGTCAGCGGCCACCTCGACCTGAAAGCAAAAACTGGTGCAGCCATCGTTTTTGGCCCAACAGCAAAACCCGGTTATGATGCAATCATTGCAGAAGACAACCAGTTTTTCAATGTGGGTAATTATAAAGTAAAAGTGATACATACACCAGGTCATACCATGGAGAGCACCACATATTTGCTGATTGATGAAAATGGAAAAGAACATGGTATCATTTCCGGAGATACATTGTTCATTGGTGATGTAGGCCGCCCCGACCTGGCACAGCATGTAATTGCAGATCTTACAGAAGAAAAACTTGCCCGTCATTTATACAAATCATTGCGGGAGAAGATTATGCCACTGAGTGATGACCTGATCGTATACCCAAATCATGGAGCCGGCAGTGCCTGTGGTAAAATGATGAGCAAAGAAACTACAGATACATTGGGACACCAGAAAGAAGTGAACTACGCTTTACAACCAATGACTGAAGATGAATTTGTCAAGTCAATTTTGACAGGTCTTACACCACCTCCGGGATATTTCCCCAGCAACGTATTGATGAATATCAAAGGATATGAAAGCCTGGATACAGTGATGAAAAGAGGACACAAAGCACTGGATGCCGATGCTTTTGAAATGACAGCCAATGAAACAAGGGCGCTGATCCTCGATACAAGGAATGCCGAAGATTTTTCAAAAGGATTTATTCCCAACAGCATCAACATCGGGTTGGAAGGAAGTTTTGCTCAATGGGTTGGAGAAATGATTACCGATATTAAACAGGAAATTTTACTGGTTACAGATGAAGGTAAAGAAGAAGAAAGTGTTATTCGCCTCTCCCGTGTTGGTTACGACCATGCGATCGGTTATTTGAAAGGTGGATTTAAATCATGGTATGCAGCCGGCAAAGAAATTGAAACAGTTAAAAGGATAACTGCAAAAGAAATGGAAGAAAAATATACCGGAAAAGATATCCTTGTTGTTGACATCAGGAAGAAAAGCGAATATGATTCTGAGCACCTGATCAATGCAGTAAACATACCTTTGAACCAGATCAACAGCCATTTATCAGAATTTCCAAAAGATAAACCATTTGTACTTCATTGTGCAGGTGGTTACAGGAGCATGATCGCAGCTTCAATACTAAAACAACGTGGCTGGGATAATTTTGTGGATGTGATTGGTGGCTTCAAAGAAATTGCTACAACCACGATACCCAAAACCGCATACGTTTGTCCAACAACATTATTGTAAAATTTCATGGTATAAAAAGGGTTGCCTTTCAACAAAGG
>JAGPDJ010000050.1:0-2156 GCA_018057635.1 Ferruginibacter sp.
GTACAAACGGTGGGGCATTTTCCTTTTAACCTGCGCAATACACCGGTGCATTTCATTACCGGTGCCGCACATAAATTTCACGGACCCAAAGGCGTAGGGCTTTTATACATTAATGAAAATATACGCATCAAACCTTTTTTACATGGTGGTGCACAGGAACGGAATATGCGTGCCGGTACAGAAAATATATATGGTATTGTAGGTTTTGCCAAAGCGCTTGAACTGGCCACTGAAAATTTTGAAACCGACAGTGCGCATATAGGAACGTTGAAATACTATATGTACGAACAGCTAAAGAAGCATATTAAAGGAATTGGTTTTAACGGCGATGTATTGGGGAATAGTTTGTATACAGTTTTAAGTGCCAGTTTCCCTAAAACAGAAAAATCTGAAATGATCTTGTTTAACCTTGATATCAATAATATCTGTGCAAGTGGTGGCAGTGCCTGTACATCAGGTGCTGAGCAGGGAAGCCATGTGATACGTGCCATCAATAATAATCCCAACCAGGTAACCGTACGTTTTAGTTTTTGTAAACACAATACAAAAGAAGAAGTGGATGTGGTAGTTGAAAAGTTGAAAACACTTGTGTAACCCTGTCGGCGGTTGCAAACCCCGACAGCGGTTTAATTGAGTTCCTGATTTTATAATCAGGTTTTAAAAAGCCAACCATAAAAGCAGTTTGTAAAAATTCCAATATTCGATCCGTCGTAAAAAAAATAACAAAGAATATTTAATCTTCTCTGCGAAATCTCTCTACCTCCTGTTCTCTGCGGTTAGAAAATCATTTCACGCAAAGAGCGCAAAGGAGCAAATGCGCAGATATATTTTTCTCTTTTCGTCTGTCTGAATTTTGAATTCTATTATTTAAATTTTATGATATTCTCTGCGCAAACTCTTTTCCTCCTGTTCTCTGCGGTTAAAAACATTTCACGCAAAGAACGCAAAGGGGCAAAGGCGCAAAGAAATTTTTCTCTTTTCGTCTGTCTGAATTTTGAATTCTATTATTTGAATTTTAGGATATTCTCTGCGCAACCTCCTTTCCTCCTGTTCTCTGCGGTTAAAAAAATTAAAAATTATATCCCAGTTTATCAATTAATTCCTTTGGCAATGCCGGTAATTTTCTCCTGTCTATCAGAAAACTGTTTAGTTGAGAAACTTCCCTGAAGATATAATGTTTATCCATAGCTCCCTGCAGGTATCCGGCACCGGTACTTCCACCTGTTCCAATACGTGTGCCTATCATTCGTCGCACCATATTGATGTGGCGGTAACGCCA
Organism: Ferruginibacter sp.; assembly: GCA_018057635.1. Next base: position 1,280 of record JAGPDJ010000050.1, read on the forward strand.
GTTGCCTAATTGGTTGTCAATTTCCAGCAATGTATCCAGCAATTGAAATGGCAGTTCAAGCATGGGGCAACCCCGATATAGCATGATGAATAATGCAGACCTGCATGCTTTCGCAGATAATGATCTTTCGTTATTCATATCTGCATTGTAAAATATGTTTTTAAAGAATGAGCTGTTGTTTTTTTCTCCTTCTGATAGACTGCTTGTATAAATATGCTCATAATCTGCCCAGAATGGATGCATGTTTGCCTGGCTCGCAGCAGCTGTATAATTTTTCCAGTAAAAAGGTTCATCAAAAAAGGGCATGCGTTCAAGCCAGCCATTGATCAATTGAATCACCGAAGGACCGCTTTCAGCATCTTTTATTATATCTATCTCTTGTTGTTTTAGTTGAGAAATATAATATTCCTGTCCATGCCGTTTTTCAAATTTCAAACCCAGTTTTGCTTCCAGTATTTTGAATTGCCAGCTTTGGAAACCGGATGCAGGCCTCAGCATATCCCTGAAATCAAGAAAATCCATAGGAGTCATCGTTTCAAGAATGTCTATCTGTTGCACCAACACTTTTAGAATGGTAACAACCCGGTGCATGCGGTGTACAACGGTTTGCAGCTCGGGAGAATTATCATTAATGGCAGGCTTGTTCATGATCTCAATCACTGAGCCCACTTCAAAAAGTACCTGCTTAAACCAGAGTTCATACGCCTGGTGAATTATGATGAATAGCATTTCGTCATGCGCAGGTTCTTTGCCTTTTTCAAAACTAACTGGATATTGGGCATCAATGATCTTATCAAGTTGAAGGTATTCACCGTAGTAAACTGGTTTATGATCCATTAGGTTTATTTTAATACAAAAGTAGTTGATTTGATAATTT
>JAGPDJ010000050.1:2256-10520 GCA_018057635.1 Ferruginibacter sp.
AGGTAAGAAAGTATCCAAACATAGGTTCCGGGATCAGCGCCCTGGCCTTTAAAACTGCCATCCCATTTATTGGTCCAGTCGCGGGTAAAAAATACCCTTTGCCCAAAACGGTTGAAAACGCTGAAACTTAAATCTGCTGCTTTGTATGCATTTAACGGGTAGAGAAAATCATTCAATCCATCACCGTTAGGCGTAAATGCAGATGGTACAGCTATATAGCAGTTGTTGATCACTTTTATGAATTGAAATGCACTGTCTTTGCAACCAAAATTATTAGTAGCAATTAATTTGATCCTTGTATTATAACTGGAAGTGCGGAGTTCGTATGTTTGAGCAGCAGGATCTTTTACATTGCCGGTTGTTCCGTTGCCAAAATCCCACTGCCAGTTTACAATATTACCCTGAGTATTGTTTTTTATGATTACTTCATCTCCCGGGCATATAAGCGACGTTGCTTCGAATTTCACATCCATGTAATTGTCGAAATAAATCGTTTTTGTGGATGTGTCTGAACAAACACCGTTGGAGACAATCAGCGTTGTTATTTTCTGATCAAAACTATTGTAGCTGATGATAGGGTTTTGTAAAGTGCTGGTCCGGAGATTGTCGAAATTCCAGTTCCAGCTGGTTACTCCATTGTTGCCATTGTGTAAATACTGTACGGTATTGCGTTCACAGCCATACAATATACTGTAAGTGAAATCAGCATTAACTGTATCCTTTATAATAAAAGATAATGAAGATCCTGCAGGTGTTTCCTGGGTACAGTCGTCAAGCAGGGTATTGCCGTCTGATCCGGTTCTTAAACGTATATTGAAATTTCCTGCAACCATGAGTGTTGCTGAAAGATTAACAGTAATCACTGTTGTAAGTCCATTGCTGCAATTCCCGCTGGCACCCGTTACCGTTACCGGGTATGAACCTGTAATGATAAAATCTGATCCGTCTGCCGCTATTGAATTACACCTGATTGGTTTCCGGAATACAAGTTCAAGTGATTGTGGTTTGCAACCGGGTGTTTTCAAACTATCCATTGGTGTTGGTGCCAATGGTAAAATGGTTAATGGAAGCGATTCGTTCTCTGGTACACTGCGGTCACAATTATCTAGTAAAGTATTACCGTCATTTCCTTTTACAATACTGAGTGTATAATTACCCGGAGTAAGCGGCGAACTTAAAGTAAGCACTAATGAATCCATATCAAAGCCGGAAGCACATCCGTTGCCCGAAGCACCTGTAATGTTTATACCAGGAGCATTTAAAATAAAGTCGGAGCCGTCTGGCGACAGGCTTTTGCATTTCATCTTTTTGCTCAACTTCACAGTTATCCTGGAAGCATCACAGGATGCATATGCATTTACAATATGAGATGGTAGCGGATCTGTAATGTCTGCGGTTCCGCCACCAAATGAAATAGAGTAACCAACCTGGTTGTCACTAAAGTGACTTACCAATAATAAATATTTGTGCCCGGTTGTTAATGTTGGCATAGAACTAAACAATGGTACACCCGGCCCTTGACATCTTACCAATGAATTTCCGGCTGCAGAAGCTCCTGTTAATCCACCTTCACCGCTCCAATTACAGGCAACGAATAAGGAAATATCAGTGTAAACATCAGCAGGATTGCGGCCTGTAATGTCAAATAATTGCCAGTCATAATCATCAGTGATCTGAATAGGTGTAATTACAAAACCCAATGTTCCTCCTGCAAAACAAGTGAAAGTATACCAGTATGGATTTTTATCGGTGTAAACTGTTCCATCATTACATTGTGAAATTACCTGTGCACCACCACAAATTGCTACGCTATCCGGACTGAAAGGTTGTGTACCACAAACTGGAAATGCCGTTCCGGGAGTTTGGCCAAGATTTGTACAAGTTTGAGCCGTTATTGTATTTACGGATATGAATATGAACAAAAATGGTAAAAAATATTTCATCATAAGAACGCTAAAGATATTTTAAAGACCCCTGAAATACATTTTATGCTGCAAGTGTTAGAATAGTTTTAACAGAAAGGCTATCCTTAAACATTCTAACAGCATTTATTTGATCCTGGCCTTTATTTCCTGCAATTTAAGTAACGCTTCAACCGGTGTGAGCCTGTTGATATCAACTGCTTCCAGCAAACCCCTGATCTCTTCAAATGTGGCTGAGTGGGCATCAAAAATACTCAATTGCATTTTTGGCATCGATACCTCGTTCATGGTTTTCATTCCCGGGCTGGGTTTGCTGTCACGGCTGTTTTCCAGTTCCAGTAAAATTTCATTGGCCCTGTCAATAAGTGCAGGTGGCATACCTGCCATACGTGCAACATGTATACCAAAACTGTGTGTGCTGCCACCTTGTGCCAGTTTTCTTAAAAAAATCACTTTATTGCCAACTTCTTTGTTGGTAATATGGTAATTTTTGATGCGGCTGAATTTGTTTTCCAGTTCATTTAATTCATGGTAATGAGTGGCAAACAGCGTTTTGGGTGCCTGGGGCGACTGATGCAGGTATTCGGCAATACTCCAGGCAATGGAAATACCATCATAAGTAGATGTTCCGCGGCCGATCTCATCCAGTAATATCAGGCTTCGTTTGCTGAGGTTGTTGATGATACTGGCTGTTTCATTCATTTCAACCATAAAGGTACTTTCACCACCACTGAGGTTATCTGAAGCGCCTACACGGGTAAATATTTTATCTGTAAGCGGAATCTTTGCGGAAGTAACCGGAACAAAACTACCCATATGCGCCATGAGTGTGATCAGGGCAGTTTGCCTGAGTATGGCACTTTTACCACTCATATTCGGTCCCGTTAGTATGATGATCTGTTGGGTAGAAGCATCCAGGAAAATATCGTTGCTGATATAGTTTTCTCCAGCAGGCAAATTCCGCTCTATCACAGGGTGCCTGCTGTCTTTCAGTTCCAGGCTGTCGCCATCATGAATCAGCGGTTTTTTATAATTGAATTGCAAAGCATTATTGGCAAAGCAGCAAAGGCAATCCAGGATGGCCATCACGTGACCGTTAACCTGCATGGGGGCAATATAATCCTGCAATTCATTCAGTAATTCCTGGAACAGTTGCTGTTCAATCTGGAAGATCTTGTCTTCAGCACCTATGATCTTTTCTTCATATACTTTTAGTTCGGGAGTTATATATCGTTCTGCATTGGCAAGTGTTTGTTTGCGTATCCAGGTTTCAGGTACTTTGCTTTTGTGGAGGTTTGTTACTTCCAGGTAGTATCCAAAAACATTGTTGAAACTAACTTTTAAGGATGAGATTCCGGTTTTAATGGCTTCCTGTTGTTGCAATTCAAGCAGGTAATTTTTTCCGCCGCTTGCTATGTTCCTCAATTCATCCAGTTCTTCATGAATACCGGGTGCTATCAAACCTCCTTTGTTGGCAGCTGCCGGTGGATTTTCTGCAATCTCCTTTAATATTTTTTCCAGTATGTACTGGCAAGTGTTCAAAGAATCACCCAGTCTTTTTAAATATTCGCTGGAAGAACCGGCACAGATTTTCTTTATGATCTCTGTTTGCTGCAAACCCTTTGCTACCTGTAATACCTCCCTGGGGTTTATTTTTTTAAGCGGTACTTTGCTTGCAAGCCTCTCTACGTCGCCTGCCTGTTTGATGTGCTGGCAGATTTTATTGCGTGTATCCGTTTCCTTTATGAGGTATTCAACTGTATTCAACCGTTCATTTATGGGGAGCATATCATTTAATGGCATCAGCATCCACCGTTTCAGCAGGCGGGCACCCATTGGCGATACGGTGTTGTTGATAGTTTTAAAAAGAGTATGGCTGTTATCGTTATTACTTATCAGCTCCAGGTTACGGATGGTAAAACGGTCCATCCATAAATGATCCTCTTTGTTGATGCGCTGTAAAGATGTGATGTGTTGCAGGTTGGGGTGTTCGGTATCTTTTAAGTAATGCAGGATGGCACCAGATGCAATGATGCCGGCAGGTAAACCTTCTACGCCAAAACCTTTGAGGCTATGCGTGCCAAAATGTTTCAGCAGGTTTTCAGTAGCATAGGCTTCTGCAAAGATCCATTCATCAATTGTGTAAGTAAAAAACGAATTCCCAAAATATTCTTTAAAGGTCTTCTGTTTGTTTCTTTGAAAGATCACTTCTGCCGGTTGCAGGCTTTGCAGCAGTTTGTCTGTATATTCCTTATCACCTTCCGCAATAAAAAATTCACCCGTTGATATATCAAGAAATGCAATGCCAATTTTATCTTCAGCAAAATGCAGGGCTGCAAGGAAATTATTGCTGCTGTGCTCCAGTAATTTGTCATTGGTTGCCACACCGGGCGTAACCAGTTCTGTAACGCCGCGTTTTACAATACCCTTTACAGATTTGGGATCTTCTAATTGGTCGCAAATGGCTACCCGGTAACCTGCTTTTACCAGTTTATGCAGGTAAGTATCCAGTGCATGATAAGGAAACCCCGCCAGTTCAGAGGATTCAGCATTCCCGTTATTCCTTTTTGTAAGTGTGATGCCCAGCACCTGTGAAGTTGTAATGGCATCCGGTCCAAAAGTTTCGTAAAAATCACCCACCCTGAATAACAATATGGCATCAGGGTATTTGGCCTTGATGGCATTGTGTTGTTGCATTAAGGGAGTTTCGCCAACTGCTTTTGCCATAGAAATTACCAAACGGCGCTCGATCTTTAAAAACCGCATGGGCAGCAAAAATAGCAAAAGAATTCTGGAGACTGATTAATTTGAAGATTTGAAGATTTGATGATTTGAAGATTGTAAATCAGTAAGGGATTTAATTTTCAAATTGTTACATTTTCAAATCTTCAAATCATTAATTCTCCTGCTTGCTCAAAATCTCCCGCTTCATCTTCTCCCAAAACCCGTCAAAGGTCTGGTGGTTTTCTTCCTTCCATTTTTTACTGAATGCTTTCATTTTTTCATTCCGGTCATCTTTGGTTAATGAAAAGAATGCCCTGATGGTTTCTGCATCATTTTCATAAGCCAGTTGATTATACATTTCTTTCAGTTGTTGTTCTTTTCGGATATTGCTGTTGGCGATTTCAATTTCCATTTCTTCTCTCAGCATTACTTTTTCATCATAGCTGCCGGATGGCAACATGGTTTTTGCAATTACCGGCATCAGTTCTATCAGCATTAAAATAAATACGATCAGGTAATACCGGAACTTCAATGCATCATTGTTCTTTAACAGGTTATTCAATGCAGTTACCCTGGTTAAAAAACCATTGTTGAATTTCTGTTCAAATTCAGCCTGTTGTTTTTTAAAACTGTTGTTTATTTCCTGCAGTTCCGATTCAGCATTGTTTAACAAGGGCTGACTTTCCCGCAATAATGTATTGTATGCTTCTTCCAGTTTAAGGTATTCATTCCTTTTGGCTATGGCAATATCTTTCAGTCCGATCTTGCCGGTTCCGCCACTGCCATCACTTTCTGCAAGGAAGTTTTCTCTTGCTTTTGTAACGGCATCATACCGGGCAGACAGTTCTTCCTGAAGCGTTTCTTTTTGTAACAGCAATTCAATTTTTCTTGTTTTATACAAAACATCCAGCTCCTGTTTTTGTAATTGTTTCAGTTTTTCATTGTCAAGCGATGCCTGTACCTGAATCTCTTTATCGAACATATACAATACGGCAGGTTGTGCCATAAAAGTACCAATAGTTAATGCCAGCAGGCCCCTGAATAACAGTGGGGTGATTTTGGTTTTATTGAATTTGGTAATTCCTTTTATCAATGCCCTGTCAATGGTTAAAATAACAAATCCCATGAATGCACCTAACATTACCGCAAAGGGGATTGAATTCAGGAATGTATAAAAAAAGTAGGTCCAGGTAAAACTGGCAAATACCCAGGTTGCCAGTACGGTCATTCCAATAATGCGGTAACGGTTCCTGTCAATTACAGAATCTATCAGCAATTCTTTTTCTGCGGTTGACAACCACCAGAGAAAACAGGTAAACTGTGATGGGGTATAATTTTCCCTTTGGGAAATGGCAATATTTCTCGCTGTCATTTTAATTGATTAAAACGATGAATAAAATTCAATAGTTGAATTGTGCCGGAATATTGCGTTGAAGTGATTGCAAAATAGAATTTCTTTACCGATAAACGGGGCTTAAATATTATTTATTTTATTTAAAAAGATACATTAACAGTTTATTGTGCCTCAGGGATTAAACAGCCATTGTAAGGAGCAGTCTATTGCTTATCTTTGCGAACCCCTGATTTTAGATATTAAGAAATAATTTTATGAAGAAATTTTATAATTTATTGGTTTTGATGTTGGTCATTATTTTCAGTTTACAGGCACAGCCCCCAAAGGGTATGGGTAATAGCGATCCGGAAGCAAAGAAAGTGCTGGACGCAGTAAGTGCAAAGTTCAAGACTTACAAAGCAGTTCAGGCAAAATTTTTGTTGAAAATTGAGAATGCTGCAGGAAAAGCTCTCGGAACAAAAACTGGCACAGTTTACATGAAAGGAACAAAATACCGTGTAAGTGTAACGGGACAAGAGATTTATTGCGATGGTAGCAATATCTGGACTTATGACAAAGCAGCTAAAGAAGTAACCATTAACAAAATAGACCCATCTGCCAATTCAATTACACCACAGAAATTATTTACCAATTTTTATGACAAGGACTTCCTGTACAAACTGAATGGTAAAACTGTCATGAACGGAAAATCTTTGCAGGAAGTTGAATTAACACCTATTGATAAAACAAAGGCTTTCCACAAAGTACTTGTCTTTATTGATAAATCTGTGATCAATACCACTAAGGTTTTTGAAAAAACAGGTAACCGGTATACCTACAGTATGAACAATATGAATACCAATGCCAATATTCCTGATGCTACATTTATTTTTGACACAAAGATGTTTCCCGGAGTGGAAGTGGTGGATTTGAGGTAATGGGGAAAGGGATACAGGATGCGAGATACAGGATATTGAATACAGGATTATCTTTCTTCCCGATAAATTTTTAACCTGGCTTCATGAACATGATGCCTTTTTTTTGCATTCAACTTTGATTGTTGAACATTAAAGAAATGCTACTTAAGTTTTTAAGCTTTCAATGATTAGGAGGTGCAAAAAATTAACGACCGGTTTTTTCTTCGTTACCATTCGATGTATTTCCCCACCTGAATGTTTTCGTGGGTAAGCCCGTAAGGTCAAGCACCCTGTCAACAACAGTTGCGGCCAATTCTTCCATGGTTGTTGGTTTGCTGTAAAATGAAGGAGTAGCCGGGCAAATGATCCCACCAGCCAATGTGATCGTTTCCATATTCCTGATATGGACCAGGTTATAAGGAGTATCTCTGGCAACACAAATCAGTTTTCTCCGCTCTTTTAATATTACATCCGCTGCCCTGGTGATCAGGTCGTTAGAAATACCGGCTGCGATCCTGCCTAGCGTACCCATACTGCAGGGGATAATGATCATGGTATCATATTGACCGGAACCGGAGGCAAAAGAAGCAGTAAAGTCCTGGTTTGTGTAATAATTTACGTTGAAATCTCCATAGTCAATGCTGTCGAGTTCTGTCTGCCATACCTGTTTAGCGTTTTCAGTTATCACTACAGCTGTATCCTTGCAATAGTCCTTTAATTGCTCAAGTTTTGTTAATAATTGCCTTGCATATATGGATCCGCTGGCGCCGGTTATTGCCACAACAATTTTTTGCATTAATTTTCCGTTTTAAATATCTAAGCTACTAAACATTCATTTGATGCAAAAAGTTATACGTTTTTTAATATTTATGCTGCTTGCGGTTACAGTTTTTTCCTTTTATGCTCCTGGAAAAGAAAAAGTGAACTGGATCAGTTTAGCCCAGCTGAATGAAATGTACAGCAAGAATCCAAAACCGGTACTACTGGATGTGTATACCGATTGGTGCGGCTGGTGCAAGGAAATGGACAGAACAACCTATCAGAATGATAAGCTGGCAAAGTATATCAATGAGAAGTATTATGCTGTAAAACTGAATGCAGAATCAAAAGAAAATATTGTTTTCAATAATAAGAATTACAGCAGTGCCCAGTTTGCCGAATTTCTGCTTTACGGGCGTATGTCATATCCTACCACTGTTTTTTTATCATCAATAGATGCCCGTCCGGCACCACTGCCCGGTTATATGAAACCCAAAGACATGGAAGCACCGCTGAAATATTTTGGAGAAGGGGCATATAAGAGCCAGACTTTTGTAGATTTCAGCAAGAAGATGAAGAATGAATGGTAATCTAATGCAAGTATATAAA
>JAGPDJ010000385.1 GCA_018057635.1 Ferruginibacter sp.
CATTCTCCATTTTATCGCGTTCAAATAAATTGTATTGTGGCTGCTCCATGGTTGGGCCTATTAGCCTGTACTGCTGCGCAACCCTGTGTGCTTCCATGATCTCAACGCCACTCCATTCACTGGTTCCCCAATACAATACTTTGCCTTGCTGAATCAGGTGATTCATTGCCCAAACGGTTTCTTCAATCGGTGTATGTTTGTCGGGCCGGTGGCAGAAATAAAGATCCAGGTAATCTACCTGCAACCTTTGCAATGCTTCATTACAGGCTTCGATCAAATGCTTACGGCTACAACCCGTTTGGTTCGGCTTATTATCCTTTCCACGCCAACCCCAGAAGGCTTTGGAAGAAACTATGAAAGAAGTGCGGTCCCATTTTTTCTTTTTAATTACCCTGCCCATCATTTTTTCACTTTCACCTAAAGCATAAATTTCTGCATTGTCGAAAAAATTTACTCCATGATCATAGGCTATTCCCATCAATTCATCTGCAACCTTATCATTGATCTGCTTGCTGAAACTCACCCAACTTCCAAAAGAAAGTACACTTACCTGCAACCCTGATCTTCCTAACCTGCGGTATTCCATAAATTAAAAATTGATATTCGAAGTTATGTAGTTTGTGGTTTACTTGTTTATTAGTTTGTTGGTTTATTAGTTTAGTAATGAAACTTATGTTTGAATGGAAATTGAATGTCATGATACTGTTACCAATAAAAAAATAAACAATTAAACCAATTATTGAGGAAATTTTGAAGCTGGAACATTTAACCACCCGGTTGGATTGATGATATGCCAATTATTAAAATCCTGGCTCGATTCCATACCTATACCATCCAATATTTGTGTTTTTGTTCTGATACGAACCGGTTTGTCTGTATAAAATTCCATACCATTTCGGCTCCTGTCCCAGTATAATTCCATGCAATAAAGTGTATCCCCTTTTAATAAGTTGATCACTTTTACACTATCTTTTAAAAAGACGATGCTCTGGTTTTCCTTATATTTTGCATACATGGCCGATAGTTTACTTTCTATCATGCCTTCATCATTGTAAAAAACAGTAAGAAGTGTTTTGGGAAATTCATAATAAGGCATGGTATCCTGCACCCTGAGCATCAATGGCGAAGTTAGGATAGCCTTTGTTTTCCCGGCAGTTGTATAATTTAGTTTAATTTCTTTGGCTTCTTCTACTCCGAGTTTTTTTGTAAACAGGTCATTGACTGTTTTCTCATCATTTTCGCAACCATACAAAAAAATGCAGCCCGGCAAAAAGGCTGCGAATAATAATTTGTATAATGATGCTTTTATCATTTGCTTACCTGCATTAACAATCATTAATCGTAACTTCTTTTCTGAAACCAACGGGCATTCATGGATATCCCAATATTGATGCGGGTGAAATTTTCCCTTACGCTTAATGATTGCTTATTACCCCTTGCACCAAATTCAAATCCGGTATTTAAAACAACATACTCTCCACGTAACCTTTGTAAAGATGTTAACGGGAAACTGGCACCTGCAGTAACTGCATAAGCAGGCCTGTTCTTAGTTAATTTAATATAATCAGGTCCATAATATACTCCGGCCCGGTACTTAACAAAACGCCAGTATTTAGAAGCAGGTGTATTTTCCTTTGCGGGATAATATTGAACTCCGGCCCTGATCAACCAGGTATTCTGAACCGCATCTTCCTGTCCGTAATAACGGTATGCTTTCCAGTTAGACGTTTCAAAATCAACACCAAACAGCCAATTGCTGTTTGTATATGTAAACCCGGCACTGTATGTGCCCGGTATCTTTACGGTTCCGCTAACTTCTTTATTGTAGCTTACTGTATCAATGGTTATGATACCGCCATTGCCATCATAAGCGATTGTTTCATCAATATTATCTTTTTTAGCTCTCAGAGATTGCTGCAGGTTTCCATAAGCTCCCAGGTTTAGTATACCATTTTTAAGCTTGATGCTATATAGCAAGCCCGCATTCAGGAAGAATCCTCCGAAACGGGATTTCGCTTCTGTATTCGACCTGTAGTAAATTACCGAATCATTCATAAAAGAAAGCTTTGTACTATAATCCTTGGTACCAAAGCTATAACCGGTATTTATCCCAAAGCTGAAATTCTTTATTTTGATTCCTGTTCCAATATTCACCTGGTTTAAACCACCAGACCCTTCATAGATGGTATTTAAGGTGTCAATACCTGCCAGCCTTTCATTTTTTTCAATTTTATAATTGATGCGACTAATGGGACGAAGTCCGAAACTTACTCCCCAGCTATTCCCCTTTTTCCGCATTTTTTCTGATGCGATTGGAAAACCCAATTGCAGGTAAGAAATAACAGTATTGGTTGCCGTATATTTTGCAGGTGATGATGTACTTCTCAGCGTCCTGATATCCACTTCGCCACCAATATCAAAAACCGTATTATTAAGCCCGCCAAGAGAAGCCGGATTTACCAGGTTAATACTTTGAAAGAGGAAAGCCGGTGTTATATATTTCTGATCTCCGATATTCGGATTTGTATAACCGGCGGCAATTCCACCCATTCCTCGGTTAACAATATTCTGATTGGGAACGAGGTCTCCAATGCCATACCTGGAATAAGGTGAATTTTCCTGGGCTGATGCTAATGAAAAAATTGAGAAAGCTAATAATAGTCCAAAAATCCTCTTATACGTTGCAGTTGTTAATTTCGCTAAGTGCATACAGTCCTTTAAATAAAAAATTATAGTCGGCAAATATCCTGTTTTTAAGTTGACTGGCAAAATAGGCTGAATTGCCACCGGTTAAAACCACGTTAAAGTTGCCATATTTTTGTTCATATTTTTCAATGAAACCATCAATTTCACTGGCAATTCCGGTAATTACCCCGCTTTGAAGATTTGTTTTTGTATCATACCCGATAAGCGGGTAATTCCAGTCTGCCTGCACCAGTGGAAGCTTTGCAGTATACTCATGCATACACCTGAAGCGCATATCCATTCCCGGTGAAATACTGCCACC
>JAGPDJ010000386.1 GCA_018057635.1 Ferruginibacter sp.
TGCCTGTTACGCTGTATTGGAAATAATGATCAGTAAAAAGCGACATTACCAATCGGGTGTTGATACAGGATTATTATGGGTGGCTTCCCTTGCTTTATTTGCCGGTATAAGTTTTTTAAATGATTTTGGAGATATCGCAAATGGTATACTTGTATTCATGATCAGCCTGGCGGGATTGATCCGTTATGCTGACAGGCTTCTGGCTGTATGTATGTATTTCTCTTTTTTATCTGTTCTTTTTTTTAGTTGTATACAATTGGGAACAACAGCAAAAGCATTGGTTCCTTTTGTTATCATGATCGTTTCATTGGCTATCTGTTTTTTTATAATGCAATATAAAAGCAGGGAAAATATATTTCAATACAAAAACTGCCTGACGTTGATTGAAATATCATCTTTGATTAGTTTGTATGCAGCAGGAAATTATTTTATTGTAAGCGAATTAAGTATTGAGATGTTTAATCTTCAGCTGCAACCTGGTGAAACCATTCCTTTTGGATGGATTTACTGGATTTTCACAATTTTAGTTCCACCAGTATACCTGTTGTTTGGAATAAGGAAAAAGAATATGATACTGATAAGAACCGGGTTGATTCTTCTTGCTGCCATTGTTTTTACAATAAGATATTATCACACAATACTACCTGTTGAATATGTTATGTCTATCGCTGGAATTATTATTTTACCTGCTGCATACCTCTTGTTAAAACGGCTTCAGGATCCTGTTTATGGATTCACTTCAAAAGAAGTAATATCAAAAAGTGAAATAGACAAGTTGCAGCTGGAATCTTTGTTGCTGGCACAAACTTTTAAACCCGGAATTGACCAGGACGCAACGAAATTTGGAGGTGGAAGTTTTGGAGGGGGCGGAGCAAGTGCTGATTACTAACCCCGGCTAATACCCGTCACCGTTTACTACCATTCCTGTAATTTTATTTTTCTGTATTATTTAAATATCCAATATTTGCACATTCAAATTGAACGAATATGAAATTCTCTGCAGGTTTCTGCTGTTAAGAAACCGAATTCTTTTCTAAAGTAATTAATTGCGGTTCATACCGCAAACTTCTCATTTATTCTTATAACCGGAGTATTCCTAAACAAACATTCATATGTCGTTCAGTAAAAATTCGTCATTTAGTTTTTCAAATATATTTTCACTTATCAGGCAATCGTTAAACGGTGAATTGCTGGATTATACGCAAGGCAGTATCAGAAAAGCTGTTATCTTATTAGCAATACCCATGATGCTGGAGATGAGTATGGAAAGTGTTTTTGCGATAGTAGATATCTATTTTGTAAGCCATTTGGGTAAACATGCAGTATCAACGGTTGGCCTTACCGAATCAGTAATAACTATTGTTTATTCCCTGGCAATAGGAATAAGCATGGCAGCAACCGCCATGGTTGCCCGAAGGGTTGGTGAAAAAAATCCCGAAGCAGCTACAAAGGCAGGTATGCAGGCTATATTGGTTTCGCTTATTATTACCATTTGTTTTAGTATTCCCGGATTTATTTATGCAGCAGATATTTTACGCATCATGGGTGCAGAACCGGCAGCTGTGGAAGAAGGAACAGGTTATACACGAATCATTATGGGCGGAAGCCTCGTGATCATGCTGCTTTTCCTGATTAATGGAATATTCAGAGGCGCTGGAGATGCTATGATGGCTATGAAAAGTTTATGGCTCGCAAACATTTGCAATATTATTTTATGCCCCTTGCTTATACGTGGTTTCGGTCCCATACCGGCATTTGGTTTAACCGGTGCAGCCATGGCAACAACAATTGGCCGGGGCATTGGTGTGATATACCAATTGTATCATTTATTCAATGGCAAACGATTGGTGAAGTTTACTTTGAGATTATTAAAGCCAGACTGGACGGTGATCCGTTCACTGATTGGCATTGCGTGGCCGGGAACCATGCAGTTTCTAATTGGTTCAGGAAGTTGGATCGTGCTGGCAAGCCTGGTAGTACAAACAGGCCACAGTGAGGCATCGGCCGGTTACCAGATTGCTATACGTATTGTAATGTTCTTTATTTTGCCGGCCTGGGGCATGAGTAATGCAGCAGCAACACTGGTTGGACAAAACCTTGGGGCTGGTCAACCTGGCCGTGCCGAAAAATCAGTCATCCAAACGGCCTGGTACAATGCTGTATTTATGGGAGTCGTCTCACTCATTTTTCTATTCTTTGCAGATTTCATCATTTCTTTTTTTACAAATGATGAGCACGTTAAAAAATATGCGGTGGATGCATTAAGGATTATCAGTGCAGGATATATTTTCTATGGAATTGGAATGGTAATGGCTAATGCTTTTAACGGGGCAGGAGACACACGAACACCCAGCATCATCAACCTCGTTGGTTTCTGGTTTTTCCAGATACCATTGGCATGGATATTTGCCATGTTTTTTCAATGGGGCCCGGTTGGTGTTTTTATAGCTATTCCAGTTGCAGAAACTGCTATTGCAATTGCGGCATTTATCATGTTTAAAAAGGGAAGATGGAAATTAAAAGTAATCTGATAAGTTTTTCAGCATTGGTTTAAAACGATTTCAGGTAAGTAGTTAAACCAATGGCCCGGCAATTGGTCTTAAATACTAAAATACCGGAAAATGAAAAAATACCTTTTTAAAATTACAGCACTTTTAATTTTTAGTATTGCTGTTACATTTGCTGCATCAGCACAATTTGTAATAAAAGTAAGACCCGCTGCTCCCGTAATGAGAACCAGGCCAATCACTCCCGGCCCCAGGCATATTTGGGTAAATGGTGAATATGTTTGGAGAGGTGGGCAATATGTTTATACTGATGGATATTGGTCAGTTCCGCCTCCCAGGCATTCACGCTGGATAGAAGGAAGGTGGAAACACCGCAGGGGAGGTTGGGTGTGGATCCCTGGACATTGGAGATAATTTAACATTTTTTTTCGTCAGGTTATGAGGCCTGCAGCGTTCTCGTTGCGGGCCTTCCTTTTAATTGTTGAACTGATAGCACGAT
>JAGPDJ010000051.1 GCA_018057635.1 Ferruginibacter sp.
GCTGCAATTGCAACACCCTGTGCCCTTCCAAGCTTTAGCATGCTTTGTACATTTTTTCCAAAAAATGGAGCTTCAATGGCAAAATAGTCTGGTTTATATTCTAAAATGAGTTGCTGAATCCTGAAATGGATCTTTTCAAGTTTTTCATATGCATCAATTTTAGCCGACAGCTTTAATACATTCATATCAAGTAATTGCATGGATGTGCCTTTAATTTCAATCAACCCATAACCCATGATAATAGTACCAGGATCTATACCCAAAATGATTTTTGATGCTTTTTGCAATGTGCAACTTATTTTTACTAATAATTTCCTGCTTGAACAAAAATATCAAATTAATAATCAATTACCTGCTTGGGCCACTGCTCTTTGTAATATTAGTATGGAGTTTATACAGGCAGATCATACAGCAACCCGACCTGGAAGAGCGGTGGCAACAGATAAAATCAAGCTGGATGCAATACCAGTTCTGGATTGTATTCCTGCTTATGTTTGTAAACTGGGGCATTGAATCTGTTAAATGGATGTTACTGATAGAGCCACTTGAAAAATTTTCATTTATCAAATCATTCAAGTCTGTACTGGCAGGTTGCAGCATAACGATGTTAACGCCAAACAGGATCGGTGAATTTGGTGGCAGGATCATGTATGTAGAGGAAACAAACAGGCTGAGGGCTATTTCGCTCACAATATTGGGTAGTATCAGCCAGCTGAGTATTACTATGATCATGGGCACGCTGGGCCTTTTTTTACTTAAAAACGGTTTTTTGGCTGATCCGCAAAAATTCAGTTCGGTTTTGTGGTTGTTAAGCGATACGTTGTTTTATTCAAGTGTGGCCGTTACCGTTATTTTGCTGATGCTTTTTTTCAGGGTAAATTTTTTAATTGATCTCATTTCAAGGGTTCCACTGTTAAAAAGCATGGTAAAGTTCATCGCGGTTGTTGAAATTTTCAGCGGTAAACAATTGTTAAGAATTTTATTTTTATCTTTTTTACGGTATATCGTATTTATTTTGCAATACATGCTGCTGTTGAGTGTGATGGAAGTAGAAATTGCGTACCCGGTTAGTTTTTTACTGCTCACTGTTTTTTATATGTTTATGGTGCTTGCACCTACTGTGGGTTTTACTGAATTGCCCGTGAGGGCAACAGCCAGTGTGGTTATTTTTGGTTTGTTCAGTACAAATGTATTGGGTATTCAGGCGGCGGCACTTGGTATCTGGCTTATAAACCTTGTTTTACCGGCAGTTTTAGGTAGTTTGCTGATTGTAGGATTAAAAATCATGAAAGTAAAATGAAGAAATTTTCAGGCGCAGTAATCATATTGTTTGCATTGAGCATGATCAGCTTCAATACAAGTCAGAATGATTTTTGCGGTATCCGGAATTTTGCATACAAAGACGGGGAAATGGTGACGTTTAAAGTTTATTACAGCACCCTTGGTGCTTATATTGGTGCCGGGGAGGCGACTTTTACAACTACACTGGAACGGTATAATGGTAAAACCGTTTACCATCATGTGGGTGAGGGGAAAACGTATTCATTTTTCGATAATTTTTTCAAGGTACGCGACCGATATGAAAGTTATGTAGATACGGCAAATTTGCTGCCTTATAAATTCATACGGAATATTGAAGAAGGCAGCTATAAGAAATACAATAATGTAACCTTTAACCAGCAGGCAAATACTGCCGTAAGCACAAATGGAGTGTTTAAAATTGGTGATTGCATGCAGGATGTGATGAGTATGGTTTATTACGCCAGGAACATTGATTTTGCCAAATATAAAGTTGGAGATAAAATACCGTTTGATATGTTCCTGGATGATGAGATCTTCCATTTATACATCAGGTATATGGGAAAGGAAAAGGTAAAAACACGTTATGGCAGGTTCAACGCAATCAAAATAAAACCGTTACTGGTTAAAGGTACCATTTTTAATGATGGGGAAAATATGTCTGCCTGGATCAGCGATGATCCCAATCACATCATTCTTCGCGTAGAAAGCCCCATTTCAGTAGGCAGTATCAAAGTAGATATGATGTCGTATAAAAACCTGCGTTACCCATTAACTTCTTTCAGGGGAATACGGTAATGCTGCACTCAAACATTACATACAAATAAAATATTATAAAGGTCATAATTCATCCAGCCGGAAAGTATCTTTTAAGCGTATACCCTTTTCCGTCATATTTAATGTGCAGCATTCAATTTTTGGGTCATGTTCAAAGAATAATGTGTAATTGTTTTGCAGGGCTTCCGTTAAAAAAAATTTCTTTTCATTTAAAGTGGTAAGCGGAAACATATCATAAGCCATCACATACGGCAAAGGAATATGCGCAGCAGACGGCAGCAGGTCGGCCATATAAACTATTGTTCTTCCTTTGTAATTAATTTGTGGAAGCATCATCGCTTCCGTGTGCCCGAATACCATTCTTACCGAAAATGCATCCGGAAATGCTTCGGGGTTTGTTTCAATGAACTTCAGTTGCCCGCTTTGCTGAATCGGAAGAATGTTTTCCTTTAAAAAAGATGCTTTTTCCCTGTCATTCGGTTCTGTTGCCCATTTCCAGTGTCTTTCATTGCTCCAGTACACAGCATTTTTAAATGCCGGAACAAATTTATCTCCTTCTCTTTTAATACTTCCGCCACAATGATCAAAGTGAAGGTGGGTAAGGAATACATCCGTTATATCATCTTTGGTAAATCCATGTTTTGCCAAAGATTTATCTAGGCTGTCATTCCCATGAAGATAATAATGGCCAAAGAATTTGGCGTCCTGTTTATCACCCATGCCATTGTCAATAAGGATGAGCCTGTTTCCATCTTCCACCAGTAAACAGCGCAATGCCCAGCTGCACATATTATTTTCATCAGCAGGATTTAAATTGTTCCAGATGCTTTTGGGTACAACACCAAACATGGCGCCACCATCCAGTTTGAAAAAACCTGTATTGATCGTATATAATTTCATAAGTGATTTTTTAGTTGGATTAAAGACTTCCTTTTACATAATTGTGTTTTCCCTGTTTCTGCAAAGTAAACAGGAGGAATATTAATCCGAGGATAAAGAATATGACCAGTGCTAAAATAGAATTTCGCATATTGCCGGTTAACCCTTCTATATATCCAAAACTAAAGAGTCCGATCACGATGGCAATTTTCTCTGTTACATCATAAAAACTGAAAAATGAAGCCGTGTCCTTGGTTTCGGGTATAAGTTTACTGTAAGTTGAACGGCTGAGCGATTGAATGCCACCCATTACCAGCCCTACCAGTGATGCGATGATGTAAAAGTGATATTCTGTGGATATGAAATAACCCGCAATACAAACACCAATCCACAGCATTACTGTAAAAATCAATATCCTGATATTACCATATTTTTCAGACAGCCTGCTCATGCCCGTTGCTCCCAATATAGCTACCAGTTGAATGATTACAGCAGTTATG
This sequence comes from Ferruginibacter sp., assembly GCA_018057635.1. The sequence continues at coordinate 3,456 of JAGPDJ010000051.1, forward strand.
ATGAGTTTGCTGTTTTCCAGTTTAAGTTCTTTAATCCCGAAATCTATTGCAACCAGCATTACCGTTTGTACACCCATGCTGTAAAAAAAGAATGCCGGAAGAAACCGCTTCAGTACGGGCATGTGTACCAGCTGCAGCCAAACTTTTTTCAGTTCAAGGAAACCGTTTTTAAGCACATGTGTTTTTGCATGCCGCACCGATTTTGGACTTATCGGTAACACATTGAAAGTGATCTGGGCAAAACCAACCCACCAGATTCCCACGAGCAGGAAAGTGATCTTTAATGGCATGGCTCCTTCCGGCATCATCATTACCAGTGCAAAACCAATCATCTGCATGATCACACTACCAATGTAACCCATCGAATATCCCTTTGCACTTATCCGGTCCATATCTTTTTCTGCAGAAATATCGGGCAGGTAAGAATTGTAAAAAACCTGGCTGCCATAGAATCCGATTCCGGCAAACATGAAACACATCAGGCCAAGGTTTACATGTTCAGCATCAAAGTAGTACATCAAACAGCAACTTACAGCACCGAGATAACAGAAAAAACGCATAAAATTTTTCTTGTTGCCTTTATAATCTGCAATGGAAGAAAGCACCGGCGATAATATGGCTATTACCAGGAACCCAAATGATAAAATATAGTCTTTCAGTTCAGTATTTACATAGGTTCGGCCTAAAAATGGCACCCCGTTCTTAAAGGCTTCATTTTGAGTTCCGGTTACAGCTGCATAATAGGCAGGAAAAAAAGTGGTGGTGATTACCAGGTTGTATACGGAATTAGCCCAGTCATACATTGCCCAGCCATTGATAACTTTTTTTGAAGCAGTCAGCATTTTGATAATTAAGAATGAAAAATTAGCAATTAATTATTGAAATGCAGCAGAAAAATTAAATGATCCTTTTAACTAAATAACACCTTTCCATATCAGGAAAAGTAATATAATGCCAAGTACGATCCTGTAAATGCCCCATACTCTGAATCCATGCTTTTTCAGGAAACCTATGAAGAATTTGATGGCTAGCATGGCTACCACAAAAGCAACCAGGTTTCCAATGGCAAGTTGTTTGATCTCTTCACCTGTGAACCCGCCATTTTCGCTGTAATGTTTATACAGTTTATATCCTGTGGCTGCAAGCATGGTAGGTACGGCCAGGAAAAAAGAGAATTCAGCAGCGGCACTACGCGTCATTTTTTGCTGCATGCCTCCAATAATGGATGCTGCACTGCGGCTAACGCCGGGGATCATGGCCAGGCATTGCCAGGCTCCTATCATAAATGAATTTAAATAAGTGGTTTCTTTTTCTGAATGAATGGTGGGATTGTTAAATGCTTTGTCAACAAATATTAAAATGATTCCGCCCAGTAACAATGAAACCGCCACAGTTGTACTGCTTTCCAGCATGGCATCAATCTTCTTTGAAAAAAGCAATCCAAGTATAATTGCAGGGATAACGCCTACAACCAGTTTAAAATAAAAAGGGAGGTTTTTAAAATCAAAAAATTTCTTCCAGTATAATACCACCACTGCCAGGATGGCTCCTAACTGTATGGCAACGGTAAACATCTTGGTGTAATCATTGTCAGGAATGCGAAGAAGTTTTTCTGTGATGATCATGTGGCCTGTAGAAGAGATCGGAATATATTCAGTGATTCCCTCAACAATAGCAATGATTACCGTTTGTAATGTGTTCATGTATATTGATTATAGATTGTATCAGCTAAAATAAAAAACGCTGTAATTAACAGCGCTATTCCAGGTATGTTTTAAACAGGAAACCTCGTTTATATAGTAACCCTTCTGCTTATTTTGGTTTCTTCATAATTGCTATGATCTCAACAATGAAACCGGTAATGATAAGTATAGGAGCGATGGTTATCCTGGTTGTACTATATACTTCTTTGGTATCAAAAACATTGGGGTCGGTATTCTTTCCACCACTCATCAGGAAAAATCCCAGTGCCAGGATAGCCAGGCCGATGAGCATCCACATATAATTTTCCCTTCCAAAAAGGTTGGTCCTGGTAACTACTTGATTCTTTTCTTTAGACATATTATACTATTTGTATGCAAGATAATGGAAATTTCAAATTCCGGTTAATAGAGGTCATCCAGTTTCATTCTCAGGTATTTTATAACGGAACGGTGTGTACTCACCAATGTGATGGAAACGCCCAGTATGATGATGATCGTAAAAAGGAGCAGTAATCCTTTGGTATCCCTGAGCGATTTAAAATCGGGGAGGAAGTTCTCTATCAGCAAAACACTGCCCCAGATAGCTGCAATGGCTATCAGGGATGCAATAAACCCGTTTATAATTGCTCTTTGGTTAATCGGTTTTGCAATAAACCACCTGGTGGCACCTACCATTTGCATGGTTTTTATTAGAAAACGGTTACTATACATGGCCAGCCTGATGGTATTATCAATGGAGAATACAACCAATATGGTCAATAAAATAGCCGCAATCAGGAATATGATGGCTGCTGTTTTTACATAACTGCTCACTTTTGAAACCGTTTCTGTAGGAAATTGAAATTCGGAGATCACACCAGGGTAAGCCTCCTGTAAATTCAATGCCAGGCGGGTTAGGCTGTCTTCTACTACATAATTTGCCTTTACATAAAAATCGATGCTTTCCGGTAGCGGGTTGTTGCTTAAAAATTGTTTCCAGGTGGTATCATTTTCCGCATTCCATTTTTTAATAGCTATTTCTTTGCTTACGTATTCAACCCTGTTGGCATAAGGAATAGAGGAAATATAGTTTTTCAGGCTGTCAATCTGCTTTTTAGATGCATCCCTGTTTAACCAGGTATGAACCTGTATGTTCTCTTTTAAATAATCACCGGTTTTGCGGAGATTTAAAAAAAACCAGCCCACAATACCAAATAAAAACAACACCAATGCTACACCAATGATCGCACCTGTATAATTTGGTTTGCCTTTTTTACCGGATGCTTTTCCAAACTGCGCCATAATATTTGTCTTAAAACAGGATGATGAATGAATTTTCCATTTTCAAAGTGCACAAAAATAAAGGATTTTAAGTGGTTTGTTTTATTTTTGCCCTCTACAAAAACGATTGCCTGCCAAATATATTTTTATTGCTGGAATGAGATTGCTTATTTATTTGTTAAAAAGTCAGTCATTTTATCAATAGGATCAATAAAATGGAATTTTGATGCGCTAGCTTTATTGGTTTATCTGTTTCGGCTGTGCTTCATAATTAATCATTATATCGGGTTAGCAAAAAGGAATTTAATAAGTCAATAGCAAAATAAATGGAATACGATTTCAGGAAAATAGAACAGGAATGGCAAAGCAGCTGGAAAAAGAATAAAGTATACAAAGTATCTAATGATGCTGCACGGCCAAAATACTATGTATTGGATATGTTTCCTTATCCAAGCGGTGCAGGATTGCATGTAGGCCACCCGTTGGGATACATTGCGAGTGATATTTTCAGCAGGTACAAAAGGCTCAGGGGTTTCAATGTACTGCACCCGATGGGATTTGATAGTTTTGGTTTACCTGCCGAACAATATGCTTTGGAAACGGGGCAACATCCTGCAGAAACAACACAAATAAATATTGCCACATTTAAAGCGCAACTCGATAAGATCGGATTTTGTTATGACTGGGACAGGGAAGTGCGGACCAGTGATGCGTCTTATTATAAATGGACCCAATGGATTTTTTTAAAGCTATTCAACAGTTATTTCTGCAATACAGAAAAGAAGGCAAAGCCAATTGCTGAACTGGTTCAAAAATATGCTTCAACAGGCGCCATGCCTAAAATCGGGGAACCTGTTCCCGGAGTACATTTTACAGCAGCACAATGGAATGGCTGGTCAAAAAAAGAACAGGAAGATATTCTCATGAAACGCCGCCTCGCATTCAGTGCTTATGGAGAAGTAAACTGGTGCGAAGCATTGGGTACTGTTTTGGCAAACGATGAAGTAGTGAATGGTGTAAGTGAACGTGGCGGCCACCCGGTGGTTAAGAAAAAAATGCGCCAGTGGTATTTGCGTATTACTGCTTATGCAGACCGTTTACTGGAAGGGCTCGACAGGGTTGCATTCAGTGAAAGTATGAAAGAGATGCAGAAAAACTGGATCGGGAAGTCGGAGGGCGCTGAATTAAAGTTTGCAGTTCAGGATTCGAAACTTGAAGTGGAGGTTTATACTACCAGGCCTGATACCATATTCGGGGTTGACTTTTTAGTTATTGCACCGGAACATGAGTTGGTTGCACAAATTACATCTGCCGGGCAGAAACAGGCGATTGAAGAATACCTCACTTATGTAAAAAGCCGCAGCGACCGGGAACGCATGTCCGAAGTTAAGCAGATCACCGGTTGCTTTACCGGCGCTTATGCATTGAATCCTTTTGACGGCAAACAAATTCCCATCTGGATTGCAGAATACGTATTGGCTGGTTACGGAACAGGAGCCATCATGGCTGTACCTTGTGGTGACCAGCGTGATTTTCTTTTTGCAAAACATTTCAATATACCCGTAACAAATATTATCGGCCATCATTTTAACGGGGAAGAAGCCAATGCAACAAAGGAAGCAATTTTGGAAAATTCAGGCTTCCTGAACGGACTGCTGATGAAAGATGCAATAGGCGTTGCCGTTAGTAAAATAGCAGAAATGGGCATTGGCAAGCGCAAAGTGAATTACCGGATGCGTGATGCCGGTTTCAGCAGGCAGCGTTATTGGGGCGAACCTTTTCCCATTATCTGGCAGGATGGAATTGCGGTTCCCCTGGAAGAAAATTCCCTTCCATTAGAATTACCATTTGTTGAAAAATATGGCCCGGGACCGGAAGGAGAAGGACCGTTGGCGAATTTGACAGATTGGGTAAAAAAAGACCTCACCCCTAACCCCTCTCCAAAGGAGAGGGGAACAGAGCAAACTTCAGTAATTGGTTATGTTACAAGTACAAAAGAAGAGTGGAAAAATACAATAGAATTTGCCAGGCAGAATCGAAAAGAGCCAACAGAGGGTGAAAGTATAATTTGGCAGGAACTAAGGAATCGTCAAATAGAAGGATATAAGTTTAGGAGGCAGCATCCGATAGCTGGTTATATTCCGGATTTTGTTTGCTTAGAGAATAAAATTATCATTGAAATTGATGGTGAATATCATAATTATGATGAGCAAATCATTTTTGATTCAGCAAGAGAAAATTGGCTAAATGAGTATGGTTATGAAATGATCCGTTTCAGCAATGAAGAGGTTAAAAATAATTTAGCTGATGTAATTCAAAAAATAATACTAGAACTTAAAAATAAGACCAATACAATTATAACACCCGAATCAAACTCCCCTCTCTTTTGGAGAGGGGCTGGGGGTGAGGTCAGAAGAGAAACCAGCACCATGCCCGGTTATGCCGGCAGCAGCTGGTATTTTCTACGCTACATGGATCCGGAAAACACAGAAACATTTTGCAGCAGGAGTGCAAGCGATTACTGGAACCAGGTAGATGTATACATTGGCGGAACAGAACATGCAGTTGGGCATCTGTTGTATAGCCGTATGTGGACTAAATTTTTATTCGATCTTGGGCTGATCGGTTTTGATGAGCCATTTAAAAAACTGGTAAACCAGGGAATGATACAGGGAAGCAGCAGGTTTGTTTACCGCGTACTCTGGACCGGCCTGGGCCCATCCGATAAACTGGATAAAGAGAAGATACCGGTAATTTATCTTTCAAAAGATATCGTTGAAAAAATTGATTCTGAAAAACCTGAGTCAACAGAACCGGTGAGGCAGCAGATTCTGCATATTTTGAATGAACGATTCCCGGAAGTGGAGGGAATTGCTTACAGTACGATTTCTTATGGTGGTATTCATGTGGATGTAAACATTGTAGACGGGATCGTACTGGATATTGAAGCATATATTAAAAACAACCCGAAATATAATTCGGCTCATTTTATTACCTCCAAAGGGGTTTTCAGTGAAAAAGACTGGAGCAAAGGACATACACCGGAAGATTATAATTACAGCTGTGGATCTGAAACAGAGAAAATGTCCAAATCAAAGTACAATACTGTTAACCCCGATGATCTTGTAGTAAAGTACGGAGCAGATACTTTCAGGATGTATGAAATGTTCCTGGGGCCTGTAGAACAAAGCAAACCATGGGACACGAAAGGTATTGAAGGTGTTCACCGGTTTTTAAGAAAATTATGGCGTTTATTCTTTGACGATATCAAAGGAAAAGTTTGGAATGAAGAAATGCCAACTGATGCAGAATTAAAAGTATTACACCGTACCATTAAAAAAATAGAAGAAGATACAGAGCGGTTTAGTTTTAATACGGCCGTAAGTACATTTATGATTTGTGTGAATGAACTGGCAGACCTCAGGTGCCATAAAAAAGAAGTACTGGAGAAAATACTCATACTGATCACACCTTATGCCCCGCACATAGCAGAAGAATTGTGGAATCAATTAGGAAACGAGGGTTCGGTACTGGACGCTGAATATCCTGTTTTTAACGGGAAGTACCTGGTTGAAACAACAAAGGATTACCCGGTTTCTGTAAATGGAAAACTCAGGAGTAATTTGAGTTTATCACTGGATGCAACAACCGAAGAAGTAGAAAAACTGGTGCTGGAAAATGAAGTGGTTCAAAAATGGCTGGAAGGGAAAGCGCCTAAAAAAATCATTTTTGTAAAAAATAAGATGATCAACGTAGTGATATAATTTAATAAACAATATCTTTAAAAAGCCGGTGAATCAGTCACTGGCTTTTTATATTATGTGCGTTTTTTGGGAAGCTAAAATATTTATTAAAAAAAATAAATAAATTTCTGTCCGGTTTGTTTCTGTTCATTCGTTTTTATAAAAACATTCTACATCATTTAAAACAACAATTATGGAAAAGTTTATGCTTATTTTTCAGGGTATCAAGTCTGCCGAACAGCCATCAGCGCAGCAAATGGAAGAGAATATGGGCAAATGGATGGC
>JAGPDJ010000052.1 GCA_018057635.1 Ferruginibacter sp.
CTACGCAGCCGCTTAAAAATGCCCTTAGGTGCAGTTCAATATCCTGCCAAAGCAAGAGGCTTTCTTTAAACATTCCCATTTTTACAAAACTTTCTTTTTTCCAAATGGTGCCGGTTCCCTGGCAAATAGGGTCGCCGGTGAGCAGCCGGTTAATTTCGTCTTCATCTTTATCTATATTCCACAATAATTTTAAATCATCGGGTTTTTGTTTAAAAAGTAATGTAGGAAAATAAATAAAATCGGCTTCTGTATCTTCCTGCATGGCTTTTACTCTTTGCTCCAGGCAAAAAGAGGCAATTAAATCATCGGTATCTAAACAAATAAGGTAGTGGCCGGTACTATTTTCTATAGCAATATTGCGGCAACTACATGCGCCTTTGGGCTCACGCTGGCGTTTAAAAATTTTTACCCGTTTATCTTTTGCAGCATAGCTTTCTAATTTTTGCCAGCTCTCATCGGTACTGCCGTCATCTACTATTACCCACTCCCAGTGCGGATAGGTTTGTGCAAAAATAGACTCTGCGGTTTCATCAATAATATAAGCCCGGTTGAAAGAAGGGGTGATTATGGATACAACAGGTGGGTTAAACATGCTAACAAAAATAGCTTCAATTCACTTAAGGTATAGAAATTACCTTCCATTCTAGTTTGGGATGTATTACACCAAGTGGCTTTCCTTGTGAAACACCAATTTGACATTCCATTAATTCGGAAATAATAAAGCTCAAATTTAAGTGGCCAAATATTTCTTTTTCGCCGGGTATATCCACCTTTACTTCAATAAAATATTTACCTATATTTAAAAAATGTGCCGGTATTTTTAAGATACTGGAAAAAGTTCCTCCCTGCCTTTCTCCCCTGCCTGCGGCCATTACATCTGCGGTTTCAAATATGTTAAACCCTTCAATAGTTTTTAAGGTGAAAATTATCCTCAGGTTATTTATAGTTGACAACAAGTGATAATTCAGTTCAATGAGTACAGCACTATCCGATAAAAAATTATTGGACAGTTTATTGTCTTCCCCTTTTATTTGCAAATAGTTGAGTTGTACCTCAGAATTTGCATATTTACTACAATCGAGGTAGGGCGCATCTTCGCCAGTTTCGGCCTGCATGGCAGAATATTTGGTTATGGCCTCCTGCATGGTTCCATTATAAATAAGGCCGCCGTATTGCATAATAATACCATGTTTGCAAAGTGAAATGAGTGTACCCATATTATGGCTTACAAATAAAACGGTTCGGCCTTCGCTTTCGCTTACCTCACTCATTTTACCAATACATTTTTTTTGAAATTCCATATCGCCTACGGCCAGTACTTCATCTACAATAAGTATTTCACTTTCCAGGTATGCGGCCACGGCAAAGGCCAGCCTCACATACATGCCACTGCTGTAGCGCTTTACCGGCGTATCAATATAGCGTTCTACACCGGCAAAATCTACAATAGCATCAAACTTGCGTTTAATTTCATTTTTTGTCATGCCCAAAATGGCGCCGTTTAAAAATATATTGTCCCTGCCGCTCAGTTCCGGGTGAAAGCCGGTGCCTACTTCAAGTAAAGAAGCTATGCGGCCTTTGGCTTTAAAATATCCTGTAGTTGGTGATGTTACCCTCGATAATATTTTTAATAAGGTAGATTTTCCTGCACCGTTTTTACCAATGATGCCCAGTACTTCACCTTGTTTTACTTCAAAACTTACGTCTTTAAGCGCCCACACAAATTCACTGCCTTTTTGATCTCTTATATTTTCCTGGCCAAGGCGAAGAAAGGGATCTTCTTTGCCACGGGCTAGTTGCCACCAGCGATGAAGGTCGTTGCGTAATGTGCCGCTGCCCACCTGTCCTAGTCTATAAAGTTTGGAAAGATTGTGTATGTCAATAACGGTTTCTGCCATATTAAACGGTATCCATAAATGTTTTTTCCACCTTGTTGAAGATTAAGGTGCCTATAAGTAAAATAATGATTGTTACCAATGAGCTGTAGCCTAAATACATCCAGCTAAATTCTCCTTTTCCTAAAAATGCATACCTAAAGGTTTCTATAATAGCGGTAAACGGGTTGGCCAGCAGCAGCCATTTATATTTTTCTGAAGCAAGGCTTAAGGGATAAACCACCGGAGTGGCAAACATCAATAACTGAATGCCAAAACTGAGAAGAAAACGTAAATCCCGGTACTTTGTGGTAAGCGATGAAAAAATAATACCCAGGCCCAGCGCCAGCCCGGCCATGAGCGCTATTAATACGGGTAGCAGCAACATGGATTCCCAATGCGGATGAATTGTGTTTGTTGCTAACAGGTAGTACAACCAAATAATAAGGAACAACATAAACTGTATGCCCAGCCGCATGAGGTTGGAAACTACAATTGAGATTGGTATTACCAGCCTTGGAAAATAGATTTTGCCAAAAATGGCGGCATTGGCAATAAAGGTATCGGAGGTTTTGGTGAGTGATTCGGAAAAATAATTCCAAATGGTAATGCCGGCAAGGTAAAATAATAAGGGCGGCACTTCATCGGTAGAAAGTTTGGCTACTTTAAAAAAGATGAGAAAATACATTGCCGTGGTAAGCAAGGGTTGCAGAAAAAACCAGATGGGGCCCAGGATGGTTTGCTTGTAGTACGCCACAAAGTCCCGGCGTACCAACAACAATAGTAAATCCCTGTACCGCCACACTTCTTTAAAGTTGAGTTTAAAGAGGGATGACTTTGGTTCTACAACCAGGTCCCATTCTCCGTTATGTATTTTAGGTTCGGCGGGCATTACTTTGTATTGTAGAAAACATTTATGTTTATAAAATTATTTTTATGCAGATGTATTAATTTTCTTTAGCAGCAGATTTTTTAATTTTTTCTGCAATTAATGCTTCTGCTCCACTACCTTCTCTTACAAATAACTTCTTTTCATCTTCGCAGTAATGGCAGCAATTGCAAACCTATTCTTGATCAAAAAAAATATTCGAATCATCATTTGAATCCAAAATACACTTTTTACACTGCTGATACATAGCTATACCTAAGGGCAACAAACAATAAGTGTTTTACCAATCAACATAAGCTATTTCAAAAAAAAATTAAAAGACAAGACCCTCTCTTTCGCCCATATTAACATATACACTATACCAATCACAATCTTTTACAAATGATGTCCACTTGTTAATTGAAAGTATTTCTGATTTACTTCCCGGAACAAATCGTTGACGTAAAAAGTCGGGATAATAATCAGGCTGACCCGGAATTTCTAAATTTTTCAGCATATCAGCCACAATTTTGGCCGAAGAGTTATTCCTAAGTGCATATTCTCTTCCTTTTATGGCAAGTTCTTTTATTAATTGAGGATTTGTTAAAAGTGTTTTAAGTTGCTTATATATATTGTCAGCATTAATATTCATAACAGGCGGACAGAAAACCTGTGGCGAATTATTGATGTATCGTGTGGCAACTGCACAGCCACTCATCATGGCTTCAAACGAAAGAGTTCCAGGACCGTTATAAACAATTTCATCAACAAGTATATCTGCTTGCGAAAGCAACTGAAGCAATTCATCATTTGGCATATTGCGAACAGACATCAGTTCAAAAGCGACTCCTTCATTTTTCAGACTTGCTAAAGTAGCTTCAATAATATCAGTTCCTTTTTTAAAAGGAACAGAAGGTGCGTGCACAATTTTCGGTATTTTGTTACCAGGAACATGATAAACAAATTTGCCGGTATTTAACGGTACCTGCAAGTGATAATAGGGTTTCATTTGCAATCCTGCCTGGTCGGGTACTGAATAAATTAGATCAGAATATTTTTCTGCATTCCTGATAAGCTGAAGGTGATAATCTATATACTCATTATCCAATTCTTTCGGGAAGTTCCACTTACTTACATCAAACTCCTGCTTAAATGCTTTGAAGTATCTTACATCAGAACCAACAAAAACAGAAATGATTTTCTTGTTTCTTTTTCTTGCATACAAAAGTTCTGCAGATGATGGTAAGAAAGGGTGCCACATCTGAATAATAACATCATGTTTGTCAATTAAAGAATGAATTAACTTTTTATACGTCCGGCTTTTCCATTCATTTTTAATTTTTCGCTTAACTCTTTTTAAAAACTGATGACGAAGCAATTGCCTTGAATCAATTTTATAGCGAAACATTTCATCAAAAACATAATCATAATCAACATCAAAAAAAGAAGATTTTTTAAATACTGCAGTTGTAACCTCGTGGCCAAATGATTCAAATCCTGATTTATATTGTTGAATCCAGCCTGCAACATCTTCTGTTCCTATCAGTATTTTCATTAATTTTTTACTGTAAACTTGTCGTAAAAACTTCGAGTTACATATCCGCCTTTATAAAGCAACCAGAATACCGGCCTTAACTTTATAAATGTTTCTTTATATGTTTTATAATCCCTGTATGATTTTTTAGGTAAATTCATAATAGCTTCAAATTCTTCTTCGGTAAGGCTTAAGCGGGTATAAACTTCTTCAAGGATAGTTTGATCAAACGGTTTGGGTTCCTGTATTTTCTCCAGTGCCATCTCTCTTGTCATCTGCCCCGAGCGTACATGAGCAGAAAACTCACTCCAACGCAAATCAATATCAAATTTTTTTGGGAGATAAAAATTATTGCAGAAGTAGGCTGTTCTGTTTTCCATGTGATGGCCGCCATACCATTGCCATTGATAATTGTCGGAAAGATATTTTTTAGTTGCTTCCCTATTATAATCAAGGAAATATAATGGCCGCTGTTTTTTTATTTTATTCCACAACATCCATTTAAACCATTTAGACATATACAACAGCGGAATCGTTTTTACCGGCATGGTTCCAAATTTTTTTTGAATCCCTGTTATATACTTTGCATCCATATAAAACCAGCCTGGAGGCGAAATACCTTCAGATCTGAAGGAATGCCCTTCCCAAATATATTTGATCTTAAATTTTTCGCAGGCCATATAATGCGTTGTTGCAAGAGCAAGGTCAGTTGCCGCTTCAATTTCAGGCACAGAAGCAAGCATCAACGATTTCATTACATCATTCACTTCATGGCTATCAGCTACATGGGTAAACAAATCAACATGCAGTTTTTCAAGTACATTCTTGATATTTTCAACAGCAATTTTTGTATTCCAGGTATTATCATAATGTGCTGCAAGGGGGCGCAGGCCAAGATCTTTTGCCAGCGTGATCATAAAAGAAGAATCACACCCGCCGCTAACACCAATTACCACATCGTAATCTTTACCCTTTCCTTCTTTTCTAATTTCAGCAGCCATTTGTTCCAGCCGGTTTTTCCCTTCAGTTCCTGTAGGATAATTATGCTGCATATCTTCATATTGCCTGCAATAACTGCAAATACCATCTTCATCAAACGTTATGGCTGGTATCTGGCTGTGATAAATACATCTTTTACAAAATGTAACACCGGTTGGTATTTTCGTTTGAACTACTGTTTGCACTATATTAATATTTTTTCCAGTTCGATACGGGGTGGAAAATTGATGAGTACGCCCATTCCTTTTTTTTGGTACACTACCATGCTTCCCAATGCGAGCCCTGATGCTTTGCCTTCTTTTGCTGCTTGTGACAGATTTTCAGGGTTGCCAGCACCACCATTTACAATTACAGGTATGGTTACAGCAGCAGTAACCTGTTTGATCAATTCAAGATCATAACCCTGCCATGTTCCTTCCCGGTCAACTGCTGTTAACAAAATTTCACCGGCACCTGCCGACACCATCCGCTTTACAAAATCAACGGGGTGCTCGCCTGTTGATTTCGTACCACGCTTGTAAACCACTTCATATTTTCCCCAGAAATTTTTCTTTACATCAACCGATACAACAACAGCCTGGCTTCCAAAATCTTTTGCAGCCGCCGTAATGAGTGCTGGATTTTTTATTGCCATTTGGTTAAAGGAAACTTTTTCAACACCTATGCCAAGTATTTTTCTTACCTGTTCCATTGTGGAAATTCCACCACCGTAACAAAGTGGCATAAAACATTCGCTTGCTATATCACTAATTACTTTGTAATTCGGCTCCCTGTTTTCAATACTTGCAGTGATATCAAGAAAAATGAGTTCATCCACTTCTTTTTCGTTGTAGATTTTTATTGCGTTAATCGGGTCGCCAATGTAAGCAGGTTTTTTAAATTTTACAGTTTTATACAAGCCCTTATTGTAGTAAAGCAAACAGGGCATTACTCTTGTTTTAAGCATCAGAGCGAAGCAAAGTTTTTTAATAATTGCATACCAAATTTGTGGCTTTTTTCAGCATGAAACTGAACGCCCATAATATTTTCGTGCTGCACAGCACATGTAAAATCAATCCCATAATGGCAGGAAAGAAGTTCATCCTGTAATTGCATACATTTTACATAATAAGAATGAACAAAATAAAACCTGGGAGGAACTGTTAGTTCATTTACCAAAGGATGCTCTTTTGAAATTTTCACTTCGTTCCAGCCCATGTGTGGTACTTTTAAATGAGCAAGATCATCATTAATTTGAAACCTTACCGTAAAAGCATCAATCCATCCAAGACCTGGAAGTGACCCTTCTTCACTTCCTTTAGTAAGTAATTGCATTCCAAGACAAATTCCCAGTATAGGTTTTTTATCTTCCTTTGCAGCTTTATTCAGTGTTTGTAATAGACCTGATTCATGAATTTTTTCCATTCCTTTATCAAAAGCTCCCACACCTGGCAAAATAATTTTATCGGCCTGCTCAATCACTGTTACTTCACTTGTAATTACAGAATCCGTGCTTCCCACTTTTATTAGCATATTTTGGATAGAGCCCAAATTCCCAATACCATAATTAACAATAGCAATCATAAAATCAGATTATCTGTCTGCAATTTTTTTGGCTGGTACTCCACCCCACACTTCGCCAGCTGGCACATTTTTAGTTACAACTGCGCCGGCAGCTATAATAGCTCCTTTGCCAATTGATACACCCGGAAGTATAGTTGCATTCACACCAATATCACAACCTTCTTCAAGTATTACCTGTTTGCATTCAAGTGATGAAAACAATACTGATTCATTCTTTAATTCTGGCCGGTGTTGCGATGTAAGTATGGATACCTTCGGCCCAATGCCTACTTCATTCCCAATAAGAATACCTCCTGCGCTGTGAAAAAAACAATCCTGACCAATCCATGTATTATTTCCAATTATCAGTTTGTTATTGTAGTAAGCTTTAAGTATGGTATTGTGGCCAATGTAAACGTTATGACCAATTTCTATATTTTCAGGGTGAAACACAAGAACAGCATTTTCAAAAATTACATTATTTCCAAGTTTATGAATTTGGCCTGGCTTAAACTTTCCCGTTCCGTGTGATGTAAATAATTTACGCTTCATACTTATTTACTGAATATGCGTATTGTTTTTAAACCATTCGGCTGTTTTCATAATACCTTCTTCAAGATCAACCTTCGCTTTAAATCCTAAAATATTATAAGCTTTTTGTACACTTGGTATCCGAATCGCAATATCAGCCGACAGCGGCGGTTCAAACAAAATCTTTGAATCTGATTTTAAAACCCTGCAAATAGTTTGGGCAAGACCAAGAATGGTAATCACAGCTCTTGCATTACCCAGGTTAAAACTTTGTCCCACTGCTTTTGGATCTTCAATACAACGGACAAGACAATCAATAAAATCATCAACATAACACCATGCTCTTATTTGGTTGCCATCTCCATCTATTTTAATGGCTTCACTTTTCAATGCACGTTTGATAAAAATTTGCATAGCACCTTCGCCAGTTTGGCCTGGCCCATACACATTAAAAGGACGCACCGTAACAACAGGCAATTGATATTGTGCATGGTAAGCGTGTGCTAAATGTTCGCCTGCCAGTTTTGATACTGCATACGTCCATCTTGCTTCGCCTGCCGAGCCAGCTACCGTTGCATCGTCTTCGGATGAACGGAAAGCCATTGAACCAAAAACTTCTGAAGTGGAAAAATCAATAAACCTGTCTTTTACATTATTATCCATTGCCGCCTGCAAAGCATTTGCTGTACCAATCATATTTACCTGCATGGTATGTACAGGATTTTTTATAACTGTGTCAATTCCGGCAATCCCGGCTGCATGAACAACAATATCAGCGCCTCTCATTGATTGTTTAAGCAGTGGATAATCCAACACATCACCTTTTACTACAGTTATATTCGGGTGATCTATAAAACCACTACCACTCAACGTATCCCGGTGGAAATTATCATAAACAACAATCTTATTGTCGGTAATATATTTCCTGATTAAAGTATTTGCAATAAAACCGGCGCCCCCGGTAATAAAAATTTGTTTATTACAGATCATTTTTTATTGATTTATTTATTTCTGTTGCTATATATTTTACATCCTCTTTTGTCAATCCATAATATAGTGGCAGGGCTAATCCACTAGTGTAAGCCCTGTATGCATAAGGAAAAGATGCTTTATTGTTGAACCCGTATTTTTCTTGATAATATTTTGTGGCAGGTATACATTGTGCACCATAGTTACTGCCAATTCCCCTTTCTTTTAATGCAGCAATTAGTTGTGCTCTGTTTATTTTTTCTTCAAGAACCACATGGAAGGTTTGCCATGTGTGATTTTTCCCATCGGGTACAACCGGCAACTTCATGACTGATGCATCCAATTCATTCAGGTAAACATCAGCAAGCATCTGCTTCTGTGTTAGTATCTGGTCAAACCTTTCTAACTGACTATTAACAAATGCAGCCTGAAAATCGGTCAATCTGTAATTATACCCTGCAAGAATAAACTCCATACTATCCGTATTTTCTGAATCGATGCCATGATTACGCAATGCCCTGAACTTAGCGGCGAGTTCCTGATTGTTTGTTGTAATTATTCCACCTTCGCCGGAAGTAACACTTTTTCTTGGATGAAGTGAAAAAGAAGCAACAATACCGAAGCTTCCTACGGGCTGTTCATTTTCTTTTGCCCCTAATGCACAGGCAGCATCTTCAATAACATGAATCTTATTTGTCAAAGCAATTGATATGACTTCACTGATATTACAGGCAAGTCCAAACTCATGCACAGGGATGATTGCTTTTGTCTTTTCTGTAATAACCGCTTTTATTTTAGAAACATCAATATTAAACGTATCAGAATCAATGTCAACAAAAACAGGGGTAGCACCAACCAATTCTACAACATTCGCTGTTGCCACATAAGAAAAAGCCGGCACAATCACTTCATCACCTTTCCCAATGCCCAGGGAAATAAGGGCAAGATGCAATGTAGCAGTACCATTTGAAACAGCAACTGCCTCTTTTACATTTGCAATTTGACGAATTTTGTTTTCAAGCAATCCTACATGCTTTCCCTGGATCAACATACCCGATTGCAGTACTTCTGTTACAGCTGCAATATCATCAGGGGTGATATATGGAATCATTAAAGGGAACTGCTTGTTCAAGTTAGTTGTCTCCATTTTGTTGTTGGCCTGAAATAACCATGTTTCCAGTTCTGGTTATAATCAAAATCACTTTCGTATGATATATACAGCACCTCAAAGCTAATAATATTTTCAAGGTAAGCTATTGTAGCTCCATTTGACAAATGTGCTCCTAAAGTTATGTAATAAAAACCAGGTTGCAATTGATTCTCAATTTCTGCATTAAACCTGTATTTACCTTTTTCAAGAGAAACATGTTTTATCGAGCTCCAGTTACTTTGTGAAATGGATAACTCAACTCCTTCTCTTGAAACTAATTTGATATCAAAAAAGAAGTTTTGAAGCAATTGATTTACTTCGATTTCAAACTCAATCGCAATTGGTGATTCAAATGGAATAGCATTTAAATTATCTGTATGTATGCTTTTAACAATAATTGATCTGAAATATAATATACCGGATGCATACATATGAATATCATCAGGAATTGCTTCCAGCATGGTAGGTTTTTCCCCTGAATTCAGATAATGATCAACAATATCCAGAACAAAGCCCTCTTTCTCAATCAGTCCATTGTGCAATAAAATACCACGTTGACAAAGAGATTTTATCGATGCCATATTATGGCTTACAAGCAAAACAGTCTTTCCATCATTAGTAGAAACATCTCGCATTTTCCCCAGACATTTTGCCTGAAAATCTGCATCACCTACGGCCAGTACTTCATCTACAATAAGAATTTCACTTTCCAGGTATGCGGCCACGGCAAAAGCCAGCCTCACATACATGCCACTGCTGTAGCGCTTTACTGGCGTATCTATATAGCGTTCCACGCCGGCAAAATCTACAATGGCATCAAACTTGCGTTTTATTTCATTCTTCGTCATGCCCAGTATGGCTCCGTTTAAAAAAATATTGTCTCTGCCGC
>JAGPDJ010000387.1 GCA_018057635.1 Ferruginibacter sp.
TGAATGAAATGATAATTGAAATTGGCAATTATTTTGAAATGGAAGAGATCGGTTGCCTGATGATGTGTAAAGAACAAAAAACACTGGATCATGAATTTCATATGGCTGATGATGCAGAAAAATTCGGCCTGAAGGTAGAAAGGCTCAACAGGGAGCAGGTACAGTATCTTGAACCGGATGTTGCATTAAATGTTTCCGGTGCCGTGCTGTTTAAAGATGATTGTCATTTTAACCCGGGCAAACTCATATTATTGCTAAAAGACCATTTAGAAAAAAAGGGCGTTCAGTTTATACTTAATACAACTGTAACCGGCTTAGAAAAAAGTAACAACCGTGTAACAGCCATTTTAACAAGCAATGGAAAATATGACTGCAAAGAGATTGTTTTAGCTGCTGGAAGCTGGTTGCCTGAATTAGCAAAAATGCTGGGAATAAAATTATTATTACAAGCAGGTAAGGGTTATAGTTATACCTATCCTTTTGTTGAAAAAAATATCAAATATCCGGCAATTCTTGTTGATGGAAGATGCGCCATAACGCCCTGGGGAAACAAACTGCGTATAGGCGGAACAATGGAATTAAGCGGTATCAATAACAAAGTACTGGTAAAAAGAATGCAGGGAATTTATGAATCGGCCAGGGATTTTTATCCCGGATTGAAAATTGATTTTCCCCCCGTTGAAAAAATCTGGACTGGGTTAAGACCGGTTACACCAGACGGACTTCCATACATTGGAAAAACATCAGACTTTACCAATGTAACTTTTGCCGGCGGACATGCCATGCTTGGAATATCACAGGGAACCGGAACCGGGAAACTGGTCAGTGAAATTATATCACAAAAAAAATGCAGTATTGATATTTCTGCATTTGATGTAAAGCGATTTTATTAATTTATCCGAGGCCAATTTCAGCATGTAATTCCGGTATCTCTACATCTTCAAAACCTTTCCTCATAAGTCTCTTTTGAAATTGCTGCTGTACGGCATACTCACCATGTACTAAAAATAACCTTTTTACTTTTTTAGGATCCTGGCATGAAAGGAACTGGCAAAGATCTTCATAATCACCATGAGCACTCATACTCCTAATAGCCCCAATTTCCGCATTTACTTCATGCAATGTTCCATAAATTTTAACTTCTTTGGCTCCAGCCATTAATTTTCCACCCAATGAACGGGGTTCACAATACCCGGAAAACAAAATGGTATTCCTGCTGTTTTCTATATTGTTGCTGATGTGGTGTTTCACCCTTCCTGCATCCGCCATACCGCTGGCAGAAATTATTACCATTGGCCCGTTCCTGAAATTCAGCAGTTTTGATTCATCAACAGATTTAATGAATTTCAATCCTTTGAAACCAAACGGATCATTGTCGCTTTTTAATATTTTCTGAATCGTAGAATTAAAATACTGCGGGTAATGTTTTACTATCTGGGTTGCATTTACACTCAACGGGCTGTCAACAAAATAATCCAGGTCGGGCAACCTGTTCTCCAGTTCCAGTTGATTTAATGCATACAGTATTTCCTGTGTTCTTCCCACACTGAATGCAGGAATGATCAGTTTTCCTTTTTTATGCAGGCATGCTTTTTTTATCCATTCCAGCAAATGATCGGGTGTTGTTACACTTACATCATGCAGTTTATCTCCATAAGTACTTTCAAGAATAATGTATGATGCCTGCGGAAATACAGCCGGTGATTTCAGAATAGCATCCCTGTACCTGCCTACATCGCCACTAAAAGTAAGATGAGTAAGCTTTCCACCTTCATGTATTTTTAAATTTACAACAGCACTGCCAATAATATGGCCGGCATCAGTATACATCACTTCAATATTTTCGTCTACCCTATGCCATTCCCCATACTCCACTGCTTCAAAAAGATCTGCAGCAGCAAGTGCATCTGCTGTATCATATAGTGGCTTCAGGTATGGCAATCCATCCTGTACCCTTCTTTTGTTTTCATACTTTATCTCACTTTCCTGTATGCCGGCTGAGTCTTCCAATAATACAGCAGTTAGTTCTTTTGTTGCCGGTGTGCAGAAGATTTTTCCTTCAAACCCGTCTTTAACAAATTTGGGTATCAGGCCGCTGTGGTCTATATGTGCATGCGATAAGATCAGGTGTGATATTTCGGAAGGTTCAAAACCCCAGTTACGGTTCATCATATCTGTATCCTTGCCCATGCCCTGAAACATGCCGCAATCCAACAAATATTTTTTCCCGTTCTTTAAGGTGAGTAAGTGTTTAGAACCTGTTACAGTTCTTGCTGCTCCGTGGAATGCTATTTTCATATTGTATAGTTTATCAGATTTTTAGTTTGTTGGTTTACTTGTTTATAGGTTTACTTGTTTACAGGTTAATTGGTTGCAGATATTTTATACCCTAATTAAACCAGAATAATCAACGCCGAAACAATTACCCGCTTACCGCCAGCCAGGCCATCATTCCCATTCCCTTTTCAATGGCATTTTCATCTATATTGAAAGTAGGCGTATGCACATTGCTTGTAATATTTTTCTCTTTGTTTCCCGCACCCAACCTGAAAAAACAACCGGGTATTTTATGGGAATAATAAGCGAAATCCTCGGCTCCCATGCGTAGTTCTGTTTCTTCTACATTTTGCTCCCCGGCAAAAAGACCTGCTTTTATTTTTGCATGTGCCGACAATGTTACATCATTTAAAACAAACGGATAACCAACATCAATATGTACGTCAGCCTCGGCACCCATAGCAGCAACCAGCGCTTTCGTTTGTTTAATGATCAGGTCGTGTGCCTTAAAACGCCATTCCTCATTCATAGCCCTGAAAGTTCCCATCAGCTTAACTTCTGCAGGAATTACATTGGTTGTATTACCACCCTGGAAAGAAGTTATTGACAATACAGAAGGATTGAAAGGGTTGTTGTTCCTGCTGATAATCTGTTGCAGGCTGACAATGAGGTGAGATGCTACAAGT
>JAGPDJ010000388.1 GCA_018057635.1 Ferruginibacter sp.
CATCAATAGTATCCGCCATTTGAGGAATCGCTTTTGGGCTTACAAAACTTCCAAAATCAATTGTATCAAAACCAACTTTCAACAATTCATTAATGTATGCTACTTTTTTAACAGTAGGTATAAAATGAGGCCAGCCCTGCATAGCATCTCTTGGGCATTCTACCAGCTTAATCTGCTTTTGAGAAAAATTAATCATTTGCAAATTTAACAGTATTATTTCAAGGAATTTTTCCTTGCCTGGATTTTATCACGCAATAATTTAAAAAAACGAACCCTGTCTTTTTCCCCAACTTCACTGATTAGTGTTGACTTTTTCATCAGGTTATCCAGGAATGTAAAAGATGCCCTGTTAAATTGTTCATCACGGGTTGCAACAAAATATAAAACACTGTGATTAATAAACGTAATCTTTACATTGTTCATTTCTGCCAGCAACGTATTATCAAGTGTTACAAACTCATTCACAAAAAGCCGGTAAGGTGCCGAATTGGAGTCCGGTTCTGTTCCTATATTAAATTTAAGCCCGGTCTCTGCCTGCCTTTCTATATGATTAATCAGTTCTTCCAGCTTTTCGTACAGTAGTTTTACATCCGCATTACTTTTATACAAACCAGAATCACGAAAAAATTCTATCTGCCTGATCGTACTATTGATACTTTCCACATTCCATATCTCAGTTGTTGGCAATTTATTATATGCTTCAATCACTTTTTTACTCAATACATGAAACTTATCATAAATAGGATCATCGAGGGAAAATTTCACTTTTTGCATGTTATCATAATGAAGAATCGACTTCATCCAGAAATAGAACTTAAATGCTGATAATTCGGGAACCTGGAAATGAACAAATGGAGGTATGTCTTTCATCAGGAAATACAAATGCTTGTGCTCAAAACTATTAATAATAGTCAGGTTACGATGAACACTTTCCAGGTAGTCTTCAAATGTTGTAGAAGATTCATGATTTACCCTGCCGGTAAATACCAATGCCTCGCTTTGTAAGTGTAAAATCTGGTCAAGTGAAACCTTATAATGCCTGCATAATTTCTGTATTTCTTCGAAGTTCATTGCCTTTTCACCCCTTATTCGCCGGTAAGCACTATCATTACTAATATTCAAATGCTCAGCAATTTCATCTACCAAAGTTAAATGTGGAGGAAGGGCAGATTTTATATGCTGGAAAAATAATTGTTGCACTGCATTAGTCTCCATGATAGACTTTGTTTAGTAATTATTGCGTAATAAGTATCCGAAGTTTAGTAATATCTGCTTAGAAAGATAACATTATTGGCAGTTTTGGCAAAATATGCTAAAACATTTCCTTATTTATATCCTGAAAGCAATATTTGCCTCTAAAACTAATACTGCCTTTTTTATCAATTATGTATCTGTTATTCTTCATAATAGCTTTGAACTACAAATAATTTATTAATCATCAAAACAAGAACCATGAAATATTTTTCTATAATTTTCATCCTGTTTGTATACATCATATCTGCAAAAGCACAATCCTATAAAACAATAAATCCAACTGCTCTCTCAACGGTATTAATAATTGATCATGCCGAAAATATACTTATGCCGCCATCACCAGGCCGTGTAATATTTTTCAGAGGAAACGATACAACTATAAAAAATGCTGCATATTATTTGGCAAAAAGTAAGCATCAAAATAATACTGCCTGGACGTTAGCAGTTGCAGGAACTGTTATTATTGGCGCTGCACTTCTAGTAGGAAGTGGAAAAGAAAAAACACCATCTGGCACCTGGGATTTTGGGCCTTCCGATAAAGAAGTATGGACAGGTATACTGGGTGTGATTGGTGGTGGATTTGTAATTGCCAGCATTCCATGTTTCATAACCGGAGGAGTTTATAAACATAAGGCCCGGGTTGCACTACGAAGTCAAAAAACCGGATTTGGTATACCTAATGGTTCGCCGGATATACCAGGTTTTTCATTGGCATTTTCCATCAGAAAATAAAACTTTTATTCAAATGTTTTTACAGTTTATCACTTAAAATATTCAAAACAACAATTATGAAACACAACTTTAGTTACTACTTTTTTTCAATCATAATTTTACTTAGTTCCTGTGCAAAGGTTGAGGTAAACACTTCTAATGAAAAAAAGACTTACAAATTCAATGAAGGATTGGAATACATAAATCTCCCATTAAATAGATTTTTTATCTATAAAGACTCTGCAACAGGCATAACCAGCAACGTAAAAGTTACAGAAAGCAAGGTTGAAACACAATATATGTCTCCAGTTTATTTCTGGGAAGATGGTTACTATTATGAAACCTATAGGTTACTCCTTTCAAAAATAACAGGAAATACTATTGAAAACTGGTTCTCCGGAAATGCAATTAGTTACAACACAAGTGGTTTAATAGGTCTGATTGTTGACAATTCAAAATTTAGTTTTTACGAAGGGCCAGCAGTTACTAATTGTTTCTTTTATCCATTTGCTTCAGATACCAGTGGAATATATGGATTTATACCTGTCATGAATTTTGAGGGAAAAACATACAGGAATATACATAGGTTTACTTCAACGAAGGGGCTAAATCCAACAGATGCCAACTACAAAAAAATATCATATTTCTGGGTAAAGGGAATTGGAATTATAAAAAAAGAAACAATAACTAATAATACAACGGAAACATTGTTATTGATACAATATGGATAACACTATTTCCCGAAATTTAATAGTAGCGATCAAGAAAACTGCATTTTATTTCTACTGCTTAAAAGATTCGGAAAAAGTAACATTTCATTACTGATAGCTAAAATGGATTCGATATTATTTATTACTTTTTCAGGATCATGATCAGTATTTCAATTGTTATGTTTATTAACATGGCAACTTCAAGTTCTAAGTGCCAACAACTTAATTATGAGGATGCTGAGATTAAAAAACTGAGCTTGGCATCAACGAT
>JAGPDJ010000389.1 GCA_018057635.1 Ferruginibacter sp.
TCCATTTTTAAAATATGAACCGGTTTCCCTCAAATCATCTATGTGGGGTTGGTTGGGTAATTATACAGGATTTACAGGTTATTACAATCCGTTTACCGGGGAAGCGCAGTTAAATACCACGATTCCCAGGTTTCTGCAGCCATTCATTGCATGTCATGAAGTTGCACACCAGCTTGGATATGCTAAAGAAAATGAAGCCAGTTTTGTAGGTTTCCTGGCTGCAAAAGGATCGGGCAATGCATTGCTTCAATATTCCACTTACCTCGACATATTTATGCATGCAAACAGGAACCTGTTTTTTACAGATTCTGTTGAGGCAAAAGTTTATCGCAATGCATTATCACCGGCAGTTATTGCCGATCTTAAAATCTGGGCCGCATTCAACAGAAGCCACAGGAGTTTTGTTGAACCCATTATTTCCTGGATCTATGATAAATACCTTCGGGGCAACAGGCAACCGGGAGGATTATTAAGCTATGATGAGGTTACCGGGTTTGTAATTAGTTACTATAAAAAATACGGAGAAATATAAAACTGGTATTATAGAACCCTTTGGGCATTTCGTTGTTATGCTTTTATGAAACCAATCTACAAATTAATTATTGCAGTCTTAATTCCACTGGCTGTTGGCTCTTTGGCGGGATATTTTACAGCTTCTTCTGTTAATGGATGGTATACAACACTTGTGAAACCATCATTCAATCCTCCCAATTGGCTGTTTGCGCCAGTATGGACTTCCCTGTATATCATGATGGGTATTGCATTTTATCTTATCTGGAAAAAGGAAGCTAATGATGTTGTTAAAAGTACTGCCGTTACTTTATATATTGTACAACTGGCACTGAATTTTTTATGGTCTTTTGTATTCTTTTATGCACAACAACCCGGATGGGCATTGGTTAATATTATCCTGATGTGGATATTCATTTTCTTAACCATCTTATGGTTTGGAAAGATATCATCTTTATCAGCCTGGTTACTGGTTCCTTATATATGCTGGGTAAGTTTTGCTACTGTTTTGAATTTTGCAATCTGGAAATTGAATCCATAATTTGAAAATTTGAAGATTAGAAGATTGGGAATTGAATCTTTCACCTGGTTTGTTTCTCAAATTTGCACATTAGCACATCAGCACATCAGCACATTAGCACATCTTCAAATTTCTTAAAATGAATTCTTCCACATCATACTCTCCACCGGTTTATTGTGCTGACCGCTGTACTTGGCATTCTTTTTCTCATTGTATTTAATTTCTATCTCACCATCAACCGGGAAATATATAAGTTGCCCGATTGGCATTCCTTTGTAGACTTTCACGGGTTGTTTAACAGAGATTTCCAAAGTCCAGTTGCCGCAAAAACCAACATCACCTTTCCCTGCGGTTGCATGAATGTCTATACCAAGCCTGCCTGTGGATGATTTTCCTTCCAGGAAAGGAACATGGGCATGTGTTTCTGTATATTCTTCTGTAACACCCAGGTAAAACATATGAGGTAATAATAAGATGCCATCTTCCGGAATTTCAAAATGAACGATCTTATTGTGTTTTTTTGCATCCAGTTCTGCATGTTCATAGGTTGCCAGGTATTTGCCAAGGTGAACATCATAACTGTTGCTTCCCAGGCATTCCCGGTCGTAGGGTACTATTTTAATGGTGCCTTTGTCTATTTCTTCCAGGATTCTTGTATCACTTAATATCATTGTTTTGGTGGTTTATTGGTTTATTAGTTTTTAGTTGTTAGCTGTTAGTTATTAGTTTGATGTTTAAAGTAGAGATCAATGTTTTATAATACTTATAACTTTACTAAAAACCCTAAACCCTAAACTTTTAACTATAAACTATAAACTATAAACTTGTATTTAAGTTTTTACTGTAATTTGTAAAAGTAATTTTTTCAAATTTCACTTTTCACTTTTCATATTCAATATGCCATTGGTTTATCAACAAAATATCAACGAAGTAACAAAACTCGCAGTGTGGCATATTACTGAAAGCGAAGATTTTTTTTTGCCTGTTGTCACAGTTTCTAATAATATAAGTCATCCGCATAAACGTTTACAACACCTTGCCGGGCGTTACCTTCTTGTTGAATTGTTTGAAGATTTTCCTTTAGAACTGATCAGGATAGCTGATACCAGGAAACCCTTTTTGCCCGGAGATCCATTTCATTTTTCTATTTCTCATTGCGGAGTGTATGCAGCAGCGATTGTGAGCAGGAAAAACAGGGTAGGAGTGGATATCGAAACCGTTTCAATGAAAATTGAAAAAATTAAGCATAAGTTTTTACCGGAAACAGAACAGAAAATGATATTTGGTATGAGTGAAAGCAAAGAGACGGAGTCTGTTCGCCCGTTACTTACCCTTGCATGGAGTATAAAAGAAACATTGTTTAAATGGTATGGAGATGCAGGGGTTGATTTTATTGATCACCTGAAAATAGAATCTATTGCTGTAAAGGATAATATGTATACGGCACAATGTATTTTTAATAAAGTGGAACCTGTTCATTTAAAAGTGAACGGGTTGTACTTTAATGATAATTTTCTAACGTGGGTGGTTACATGAAATAAATAACACGAATTTTTAAGCACGAATTACACGAATACTTTCTTAATAATTCAACATGCTTTACATTTTCACAATTTTATAGATTTTTTAAGTATAAGATTTTATTTGCTATGCAAAAGCTTTGCAAATAAACTTGCGACGTAGTCTTTAATAAAAGTTTGATGTATTCTATTCGTGTAATTCGTACCTAAAATTCGTGAAATTATTGTTATCTTATATTTCCAGCATATTATCATCACTGCCATCCTGCAATTGCATGTTGATAGAATCCTGACCTGCTATGCCTTCTATAGAACCTGATATATGTAATGAATTTTGTATAATGAGTTCTATCTGCTTTTCTTTTTTCTTAAAATTCTTTT
>JAGPDJ010000390.1 GCA_018057635.1 Ferruginibacter sp.
ATATATGGCCTGCCGCCGAAGAATATCTTCAGTGAATCTCTTGCTCTCAGTGTATCGGAGAGTGGAGAAGTGAATGGCATGGCGATTTTATATGTGAAAGAATCTTTCGGGTATATCACCAGTTTATGTCCGTAACTGCTCAGTTTTATAAATGCCCTGTCAGCTGCTTCTTTTGATGGATATTCTTTAATAACAATGTTAAAAGTAGTGCTGTCTGTTTTCAGGGAAGCAGTTGTTGTATCAGCAGCAGGTTTTAGTGGTTGAATAATACTGTCTTTTGGTATGGATATACTGTCGGGATTACTTTGCACAAGTTTTTCAACAGTATTGTCTTTATTACCCTGGGTTAAAAAGTAATATAATACAGCAACAATAGCAACAACAAATAATAGTAAAAAAATATAGATCCATTTCCTGTTATCTCTTGGGCTCAGGGCTTTAGTGGAAAAACTGATTGCCTCATCCGCTTTTTCTTTATGCTGTGCCGGAGCTGCATCCAGTTTGGCATTGATATGTGTGCCTTGGGTAAATTCATATTCACCTGCCTGGTTTTTCAATAAAACGCCCAGCCCTTCAATGGGGAAAGGCTTGCCAATATTAAGGAACTGTTTTGCCAGAATGGAATAAGATTCAAGATCAGATGTGGCAAGTGGTTTGATCTTACGTGTTTGTGAAACAATAAAATCTATAAGTTCATCATCCTGAAGTGCTTTCTTATTATACTGAAATGTTACCGCATTCTCCGGCATGCTCATTTCCTTTTCATTATCAAGCGGCAAGGGCATATCGGGAGATAAAGTAAAAGAGCCAATATCCTGAATTGATACTTTTTTGTTGTTGTAAAGATGCTGAACGATAAGCTGTTCTATTTTCATGGATTGATTTTGATATTAACAAACCTACATGTTATTCGTAAATTTACAAAGTAATAAGGGCAATTGCATTAATTTTGCATAATGCTGACCAAAAAGGAATCAGATTTTTTAATTCACTGGGAGAAGGTAAGGGAACAGGAATCCGGTTTCCTGAGTAAGGTTTCACGTGGATTGCCAATGGCTATGCTCTTTGGTTTACCAATCATACTGTCTCTGATAGCTGTATATATATTATCCCCGGATTGGTATACAAAAGTCTCAAAATCGGCCAGCGGCGTTTTTGAAACACTGATCCTTGCTGTAAGTCTGATCATATTATTTTTTTCCTATTTCAGAATGCATTTTAAATGGGAAATGAATGAACAGCTTTATCTTGAATTAAAGAGCAGGTTACAAAAAGAGAATGCAGCATAAGTATAAAATTTTCAGTCTGGATATTATTTAAACTACTACAATGAAAAAATGGTTTTTTCTGTTAATCAGCTTACCGGTTATAATTATTTCCTGTTCAAAAGGCGATGAAAGTGCCTGTGGTTTTTCAGATTCAGGAGCTTCAGCATCAGCTGTTGAGATCAGCTATATTCAAAATTACCTTTCAGCCAATTCCCTTACGGCAACACAGCATTCCAGTGGTTTATTCTATACCATTGATGATCCCGGAACTACCAATACAGCGGCAATTTGTTCAAATGTAACGGTAAACTATACCGGATCATTAATGGCAAACGGTGTGGTTTTTGATTCTAATAATTCAGGTGCCGGAATTAGTTTTGTGTTAGGGCAACTGATAGTTGGCTGGCAAAAAGGCCTTCCGCTCATAAAAAATGGTGGCAGGATTACTTTGTATATTCCACCATCACTGGGTTATGGGGCTTACGACAGAACAGACAATAACGGAGTAGTTGTTATACCCGGAAATTCGTACTTAAAATTCAGTATACAGCTTCGGGATGTACAATAAACACTTTATTTAATTAATTTAGGCTTTGAAAATATTTTCAAAGCTTTTTTTTAACCAGTTATCTTGAGCCACGAAGCAATTTCTGTTTTTGATATGTTTAAGATCGGTATCGGACCGAGCAGCAGCCATACGCTTGGCCCATGGCGTGCTGCACAGCAGTTTACGGCTTCATTGTCTGAAAAAGGATTGCTGAATAAAGTTAACAGGCTGGAAGTACTTCTATATGGTTCCCTGGCAAAGACAGGTGTTGGGCATGGAACTGATATAGCGGTGCAGCTAGGCCTGAGTGCAGAAGATCCGGTTACATTTGATGTGAACAATATCTCCGCCCGCATCAATGATATCAAGGCCATGAAAAAATTACTGCTGGGTGGTATGCATGAAATTGATTTTGACCCGGCTGAAGACATTGAGTTTTTATTTTCCGAATCATTGCCGTTTCACCCCAATGCACTTACATTCCTGGTTGGTATGCATAATGGAGATACCATTGCTGAAACTTACTATTCAATTGGTGGGGGATTTGTTATAAAAGAAGGAGAGCTGTTGCAGCAATCCGGGGCTGTAGAACTTCCGTTTCCCATTAATACTGCCAGTGACCTGTTGCATTGGTGCCGTAAAACGGGTATGAGTATTCATGAGATCGTGATGGAAAATGAACATGCATGGAGGCCTGAAGATGAAACGAAAGCTAAACTGTTGAATATATGGAATGTAATGCGTGATTGTATTTACCGGGGTTGTAATACAGAAGGGTTTTTACCGGGCGGGCTCAATGTAAAAAGGCGGGCATGTAACCTGAATAAAAAACTGCTGAAAGACAAAGCTTACAACGATTATGAAAGTTGGGTAAAAGATATCAAAAATGGCGGGAACCAGTTTAATTACATACTTGACTGGGTAAGTTGTTTTGCCCTGGCAGTAAATGAAGAGAATGCTTCTTTTGGAAGGGTGGTTACTGCACCTACTAACGGAGCCGCAGGGGTGATCCCTGCAGTACTTCAATATTTTATTCTTTTTTGTAATGGAGATACCGAAGAGCAGATCATTCAGTTTCTTTTAACGGCATCTGAAATTGGAAGCATCTTTAAA
>JAGPDJ010000391.1 GCA_018057635.1 Ferruginibacter sp.
ATCAGGTCGTGTGTAAGGGGCCGGCTGGGATTCATTCTTTCCAGGGCAACAGCAATAGCTTGTGCTTCAAAACCTCCGATCACAATTGGTAAGCGGCGTAAACCGTTTATTTCACCGAGCACAACGGCATAGGAATGTGTTTGCGTAATACTGTGTGATAAAGCAACTATTTCCAGTTCAATTTTTTTCATCCCTGTCTGTAGAATTTATACAAAGATAAAAACAAAAGCCTTCCAAATTCAATTGGAAGGCATAAAATGACAAGCTTTTGTGATGTATATGAATCTGATGATTAATTTAACTATGTTTTCAATTTCCTTACAGCCTCAATGATTTTTGGCATTACTTCAAATGCATCACCCACGATGCCATAATCTGCCGCCTTAAAGAAAGGTGCTTCAGGGTCTTTATTGATCACCACAATGGTCTTGCTGCGGTTGACGCCGGCCAGGTGCTGGATGGCACCTGATATGCCAATCGCGATATACAAATTGGGTGCAATGGCAAGGCCAGTTTGACCAACATGTTCATGATGCGGACGCCAGTCGGTATCAGCTACCGGCCTGCTACAGGCGGTTGCGGCTCCCAGTAATTTGGCGAGGTCGGTAACCAATGACCAGTTTTCCGGGCCTTTCAAACCACGGCCGCCACTTACTACTATTTCAGCTTCGCTTAAAGAAACCTCGCCGGTTACTTTTTGGGTATTGGTAACTTCCACTTTATAAGAATCAATTGTTGCAGCAAAAGGCACCACTTCAGCAGTTCCGGCAGTAGTAATGATATCAAATGAATTCGGATTCAATGCAATGATCTTTTTGGCGCTAGTAACAGCGATATTGGCAAATGCCTTTCCGCTGAAAACCGTTTTCTTAACAGTAAAACCATTGCTGAGATCGGGTAGGGCAGCTGCACCGGAAACGAGTCCCGCTTTTAACCGAACACTTAGCCTGGGGGCAATTGCTTTCCCGGATGTATTGTGAGAGCATACAATCACATCTGCGCCGGTTGCTTCCGCAGCCTGGGCAATGATCTTTGTATACACCTGTGCATCCAGGTTATTGAGTGTGGCATCAGACACGGTATGCACTTTTTTTATTCCATATTTACCCAGGGCAGATAAATCATCGTTTACTGTTCCCAGTAAGATACCTTCTGCAGTTGTACTGGTCATTTCTGCCACTTTAGCGGCATAGCTTGCTGCTTCAAAAGATGATTTTTTGATGTGGCCGTCTGCCTGGTCTAAAAAAACTAATACCATATAATGGAAAATTTAATAATGGATAATTAATAATTTATTTAATTCGAAGTTTACTTGTTTTTATGCTTGCAATCAATAATTTTAATAATTCTTCAAAATCTTTAAGGAGTGAATCGTACATATTTTTTGTCAGAAATTCTGTTGCAAATAATAAGTCAAGCCAATATTTACTCTCATTTGCTTCTTTTAATCCTATACTCAATTTGTGAGTAAAATCTTTTATGCTCTCTGCATGTTCCGCTTCTCTGATTATCGCTCCAATTGCTGTTGCACTTCTTATCAATTGTCTTGACAAAATGAATTCAGCTTTTTGTTTTCTCAGGTAATTGTATAATTTGACTATTCTTATTGCAAAAAGAAAACTCTTTGTTTTTAAAATATTTTCTTTCATAGATAAATTATCAGGGTTTGGGATTAATGTTTTCTGAACGAAATTTATACATTATCCTTTATACACTAATAAATTATCACTTAAATAACTTTAGCCTCTTCATGCAGCAACCTTACCAGTTCTTCCGGGTTGTCTGCAGGAACCAGCTTTACACCAGCCTTTGCCGGAGGAAGGTCATAAGAAACAATACTGGTCAATGTTTCAGTGGCAACCGGTTCTGTAACTTTCAATGGTTTTGAACGGGCTCCCATGATTCCTTTCATATTTGGAATACGTTGTTCTGCCATTCCTTTCTGGCAACTGATCACAACCGGTAATTTTACTTTATTGGTTTCTTCACCGCCTTCAATCTCACGCACTGCAATGGCATTTCCGTCTGCCAGGTCCAGTTTGGAAGCGTGTGAAATATATGGCATGTCAAGCAATTCGGCAACCATTCCGCCAATAGAAGAACCATTGTAATCGATGGTTTCTTTTCCGGTTAAGATGAGTTCGTACCCACCTTCTTTTGCAATGGCAGCAATCTGTGAAGCAATATTATATGAATCGGCATTTTCGCTGTTAACCCGGATGGCTTCATCGCCGCCCAATGCCAGTGCTTTGCGTATGATCGGTTCACAATCTGCCCCACCAACGCTAACCAGGTGAAGTGCAATAGATGCATCTGATTCTTTCAATTCGATGGCCCTTACCAATGCATACCATTCGTCGTATGGATTGATGATCCACTGTACACCATCGGTTGCAAATTTCGTATTGTTATCTGCGAAAGCTATTTTTGCTGTAGTATCAGGCGTTTTACTGATGCAAACTAATATCTTCATGAATGCTGTTTTTCCTTTTTACCGTTTTTTTGACCGGAAAAAGTGGTGAATGAATAAAAGTTGTTTATGCAACTAAGTGCAAATATAAGCGTTGCAAAGTTAATTTTAAAACATCGGTTAAAAAATATTCTTACATGAGCAGGATTGAAAAATTGCTGGATTTTATTAAAACCTCGGGAAAGGATAGTTTCCTGCAACATGCGCTGGCGCTTGAGTATATTAAGATTGGCAATGATGAGGAAGCCCGTAAACTTTTTAACGAGATTTTGCTCAGGGAGCCATCATATATTGGCTCATATTATCACCTGGGTAAATTGCTGGAGCGGGTGGCAGATTTTGACAGGGCCGTAAGGGTTTATCAGCGTGGAATGGAAGAAGCAAAAAAAGCAGGTGATAACCATAGTTACAATGAATTACAGGGTGCGCTGGAAGATATAGAAGAATAGGTT
>JAGPDJ010000392.1 GCA_018057635.1 Ferruginibacter sp.
CATTGGCCATCAGCTATTACGATCTTGCCATTACTGAGGCCAAAAAACTGGGCTCACCCAAATATCTTAACCAGGCTTACTTTGCACTGGCACAATATTACCAGGGTATACAGCAAAAAGATTCAGGAATGACTTATGCCCGTAAAGCAATCGATGCCACTAACAACACTTCCTTTTCAAATATGTGTATTGGTCCGGCAAAATTTCTTTCAGAAATATATGATAATAAAAACAGCGACAGTACAGTAAAATTCCTGAAAATGTACTTAACAGCCAGGGACAGTTTATTCAACACAAAAGCCATTCAGCAGGGACAGGCATTGTCTTTTGAAAATGAATTGCGTCAACAGGAAAAAGCTTCTGAAAAAGAACAGGAAGCTGCAACCCGACGTCAACACATGCAATATGCATTACTGGCGGTGGGGATTGTGGTTTTTTTCATTCTATTCCTTGTGCTAAGCCGCCGTCATATAACAAACCCAAAAATCATTGAGTTACTGGGCGTGGTGGGACTATTGCTTGTATTTGAATTCCTGAACCTGTTGCTGCATCCGTTCCTGGAAAACATAACCCATCATTCGCCGGTAATGATGTTGCTGGCATTGGTTTGTATCGCTGCAATACTGGTTCCATTACACCACAAAGCTGAAAAATGGGCCACTGCAAAACTGGTTGAGAAGAATAAACAGATACGCTTAGCTGCAGCAAAAAAAACGATTGCAAAACTGGAAGGCAAAAACCCGGAAAAAGATAATTATCTTACTGATTAAATAAATCAACCATGCAACAAATACAAAAAAGGATGCTTACAATAAGCTGTCTCCTGTTAATGATCTTTGCAACTTCAAATGCACAAAATTTAAAACCGGTTCCTGGTATTGAAAAAGAAAAAGCAATGGTAAATTCAATGCTGGATTCATTTAACCGGGCAGCGGCAAAAGCGAACTTTGATAACTATTTCTCTTTTTATACCGAAGATGCCATATTTACCGGCACAGATGCTACTGAGCGTTGGGACAAGCCTGCTTTTATGAAATGGGCCAAACCGATTTTTGAACGTGGACGTGCCTGGAACTTCACAGCACTGGAACGCCATATCTATTTTGATAAAACCGGAAACGTTGGCTGGTTTGATGAATTACTGAACACAGAAATGAAGATATGCAGGGGCTCTGGTGTATTGATTAAAGAGGGAAATAACTGGAAACTAAAACAATACATCCTGTCAACAACCATTCCCAATGATAAGCTGGATGAAGTGATAAAGATAAAAGCTCCCATAGAAGATAAACTCATACAAACACTGAAAAAATAAAATCAGAGTAACATGTTTCACATCCGGCATCTTTCAGGAAAATAAAGAAAAGATATTGACCTATGCTACTTGCGGAATAGTTTTAGAAGCAAAAAAAATCAAAAAACAGCTCCCCGCCTTCCCGGCAAAAAAAAAGTTATGCAAGCAAAATCGATCAAAGGCAAATCAACAGCTGCAATTAAAACCGCTTTAATCGAAAGCATTGCAGATGGTTTTAAACCAACCCTGGCCTTTGTATTCCTTACAGAATTAGAAGAAATTGATGCAGTCACAAAAATGCTGGATGCTGCAGGAATTGCTGTTTTTGGAGCAAGCACTTCCGAAAAATTTACCGACCAGGGTTTAGAACCGGAAGGAATTGTAGCATTGCTATTAGATATGAATCCGGCTAATTTCAAGATCGTTTTAAAAGATTTCACATCAACAACTGTATATGAATCTGCCTGCGAAGTTGGGGCGCTTGGCAAAAAGAATTTTGCTCATCCTGCTTTTATTATTTCCGCAGCAGATATCAAAATTACTGCTGAAGATATTATTAAAGGTTTATTAGTTAACGCAGGGAATAATGTAACCGTTGCCGGGGGCATGGCGGGTGAAGCCGTAAATTTTACCGGTGCCGTATTTACAAATAATGTTAAAACTAACAGTGGCTTATTATCGTTGATCCTGGACGAAGATAAAATTGATGTGAAGGGTATGGCCGTTTCTGGGTGGAAAGCAGTTGGAACAGAGAAAAAGATTACCAAATGTGAAGGGTCATGGATCTATACCATCGACAATGAACCTGCCATGAATTTGATAAAGAAATTCCTGGGAAAAGAAATTGTATCAGGTAATACTTCCAAAGGATTAATACCACTTGATATCAATTTCCCAATACAGATTCAACGGGAATCAGGAAAAGCTATGATGCGGCCTTTTTTACTCTGGAATACAGAAGATCAATCCATCATGGTTGGCGGGCCGGTAAAAGAAGGTTCACTGTTCCGATTTTCGCTTCCCCCGGATTTAGAAGTGATCGATTCAGTGATTGAAAGTTCAATGGCTTTAAAAGAAAACGAATTGCCGGATGCTGATGCCATGCTGATCTTTTCCTGCATAGGCAGGCTATCATCATTGGGGCCTATGTCTTCCTCTGAAATAGATGGGTTGACCGCTACCTGGAACAAACCGATGGCAGGCTTTTTCTCGTTGGGAGAATTTGGCAAGCTGGATGATAGCCGCCCTGAATTTCATGGAACACCCGTAAGTTGGGTGGCATTAAAAGAAAAGTAAACACTAATTATACGAATTGCACTAATTACACGAATTAAAGCATATTATAAATCAATTCGTGTAATTCGAAAATTGCGTGTTATAAAAAATATGAAAGCAAAATCAATCAAAGGCAATTCAACAGAAGAAATCAGCCATGCATTGCAACAAAGCATGGCCGATGGTTATGCACCCACTCTGGCTATTGTGTTCTTATCCATTAAACAGGATTACAAAGCAATTTGTAAACTCATGGATGATGCCGGCATTGCTGTTTTTGGGTGTACCACCAATGGAGAGTTTATTGATGAAGTAACAGAAAAAGGTTCGGTTGCCATTTTGTTATTA
>JAGPDJ010000393.1 GCA_018057635.1 Ferruginibacter sp.
GTGTGATATTGAATAAATTTTTATTACCAGTGTTTTTATGCACGGATAAGTAGGCAAAAATAAATACTAATGGTTGATAGGATACTGTTTATAAGTAACAGTTATCAACATAAAAGCCACAAGTTATTTAATGGAATTATGAACAAGATTAAAACATATAATAACCTTATTAAAGGGGTTTAAGCAAAATAATCTGTGTTAGAAAACAGTAATGGACAAAAAATTATTGAAAACACAATTCAGAAACAGTATTAAATATCTTTTCAACTCATGTTAAAATATATAAAGCGAAAAAAACAATAAATTATCAAATGCTATTTCTTCTTATAATAATGAAATTCCTGGTCCTGCACCTGATAGCTTGGCGAACCCTGCTGGGATGGCAGATAACGGAAAAATTTTTCGCCAAAATAATTGTTAATGATCGTTTCATTACCGGCCTTAATTCCAAATGCAATTTCCTGGGGAGCTAAGTCAGGCCCGGCCAATGCTGTCCAGGTATTAGATTTAGGAGAATAAGACCACATTAAATTAGTAGGAGTGACTACAAATGGTGTTAAATAGGCCAACTGCAACAGGTTGCTTCCACTCCATAAATGATTGCTGAGCACAATAGAAGCTTTACCTAAATAAGCTGGAATTGGAGGTATTGATGTCCAGGTATTTGTTGCCGGGTTGTACCTGTATGCCAGGTAATCATAAGCATTTGGGTTTATATTTGGGCTGCTTAGTAACATTTCCGTTCCAGTCCAGCTACCATTACTTACAAATCTTGCAGGAGCATTTACTGAAGTTATCAGGGACCATTGGTTGGTAGAAATCGTATATACAGCTCCGTTATAATAATTTGTACCGCTGTTATTATCTCCACCCCAAATGATCATTCGGTCATTACCGTCATATACAGCAATGTGGTGAGCCCTTGCAGATAAAGGGCTTGTTGCCAGGGCGGTCCAGTTATTGGCAACGGGATCGTAAGCATACAAAGTATTGGTAAGAGTTGCGGGAGTAACCGGTCCAAATGCTATGCCACCAAAAACGAGTAATTTATTTACACTACTTGCCCAAATTGCAGAGTGCCCCCTGCGAATCAGTGGTAAACTTACAGAATCCATCAGTACTTTGTTGCCGGTAATATAGTTATACATATAACCTCTTTCCAGAGGAGTGCTGAACAGGTTTTCAAAATCCTGGTAACCTCCATAAACGAAAATCCTGGAGTTTCCTGTATCTACAGTAGCTGTAAATTGATCAAATCGTTTGATATATCCAACTGTTTCAGCAGCTATTGCATCAGTAGCCACGTTATACGCAACGATACAGGAATCACATTGGCTGCCATAGCGTGCACCAATAAGCAATATTTTATTATTTACTGATCCCGTATAACAGAACTGCCTTTCTATTGAAGATTGTAAGCTGGTAGTTTTTGCAAGCCACCCTCCTTCCAGTATGCCAAAATTCTTTCTAAAAGCATATGCCTGGTAAAATACACCGAGGTAATTATAATCAGCTGAAGGATATAAAGTGTCAGGGTATGTTTCACTGATATAAATTCTACCGGAAGGACTTACTTCTAACCTGTTCCAGCCTTTTCCGGAAGTAAACAGTGAAAGGCTCTTTTTATCTGTATCAAAAACAATTAGCCCATTTGCAGGGTTAATGATTCCTGCAATCTGTGCTGAATTCATCCGGGGTATCAACAATCCTTTACCCGTGCTTTGCACATCAAGCATAGCGCTGTTGTCTGGCTGGCTTCCCGTAACATTGATGGCTACCTGAGCACCGGAAATATTTGAGTAAAACAGGGCAAAGATGATTACAATTAATCTGGAAAGATAGTACGCAGGAGTGGTCATTGCAATAAATATAAAATAGTGAAATAGTTACTTTTATTAGGCTTAAACAGTAAAGTTAGGCTATAATAAAGAAAGTAAATAAGTTGAAATGTAAATTGAGCCCATTCTATTTATCCGAGTTAAAATTCACGGATTATATAATATTAAATTCATACATTGAACCGGTAATTAAATTTTACTGTTATTTAAATACATACCTGTTAAGTGCCTGTTTAAATTTATTTTTCGTGTATTCATCAGTATTGCTAGTAAATTAGCAGTATAATAATACATGATGAAAAATAAAATATACCTGTCTCTATTTTGTTGCCTTTTAGTAACTACAGCATTTAATCAATCATTCAATAAGGCAAAAATGGACAGCCTTTTTACAATTTTGTCTGAAAAGAACAAAGCAATGGGATCTGTATCCATTTCAAAAAAAGGGGAAATGGTATATAACAGGAGTATCGGTTATGCTTCTGTGAAAGGCGAAGAGAAAACACCCGCAACAACCCAGACAAAATACCGGATCGGGTCTATTACCAAAACATTTACTGCTGTTATTATTTTCCAGTTACTTGAAGAGAAAAAATTGTCGCTGGAAGACAAGCTATCTCTATACTTTCCAACATTACCCAATGCTGATAAAATAAGTATTGAAAACCTATTGAGCCATCGCAGCGGTTTGCATAGCTTTACCGACGACAGCCTGTATTTAACTTACTATACAAAACCTAAAACACAAAAAGAATTAATAGATATTCTTGCGGTAACTGCACCCGATTTTGAACCGGGCAAAAAAACACAATACAGCAATAGCAATTTTGTTGTGTTAGGCTTTATAGCAGAAAAGCTTACAAAGAAAACCTACAGTCAACTTTTAGCAGAAAGGATCACAAATAAAATAAAACTGGATGACACATATGTTGGCACTAAAACAAGCATCAGCAGGAATGAATGTTATTCATTTAGTTTTTACAACGGATGGGTAGCCGAGCCGGAAACAGACCTCAGTGTTTCTGTTGGTGCAGGTGCGATCGTTTCTACAACCAGCGACCTGGTGAAATTTAT
>JAGPDJ010000394.1 GCA_018057635.1 Ferruginibacter sp.
CATTTGATTTCTGGCAAATAGATCAACTAAACCTTAGTGCAGACGATTATGAAATATACCAGACGAATTTACGCATCGGTTGTACAGTTGGAGCTTCCGGAGCTATCATGGGAGTACTGGCAGCTTTCGGTTACCTGTTTCCCAATACTAAATTATTCATTATGCCTATCCCGTTCCCGGTTAAAGCAAAATGGGCAATTTTAGGCATTATTGCCCTGGATGTTTTTGGTGGTGTTTCAAGAACACCCAATGACAACATTGCGCACTTTGCACACGTAGGTGGAGCATTGATTGGATTCCTGATTGTATTATACTGGAATAAAACCAATAAGCAAACATTCTATTGAATGTTAACACTGATTTGCTATTTTGCTTTGTAATTTTACAGGTATCAAGTTCATAATTATGGGTGAAACTGACAGATATTCGGAATATAAAAAACTAAAACGCAACAGGTTCAGCCTGGGGCAGGATGGTAATGCACTCATGGGGCTTTTTACCCTGAATGTTATTTTCTTTTTGATCTTGCTGACTGCACAGGTAGCCTACTTTTTTTACCAGCAAACCCCACAACTGTATAATGCACAGGTTGTACAATGGTTTGAATTGCCAGCCAGCCTTACCAAATTCAGTGAAAGGCCCTGGACGATCCTTACTTATATGTTCAGCGATACCGGCAATAACCTCATGCGCATACTTAGCAATATGTTATGGTTATGGGCATTCGGATATATCCTGCAGGAAATGACCGGTAATGATAAGATCATCCCTATTTATATATATGGCGGTGTGTTGGGTGCCGTATTCTTTATTGCGGCCAACTACCTGATTCCTCCAATATCGTCACAGGTAAATAATGCAGCTTTATTGGGAGCCAATGCCGGTACCATGGCTGTTGCAATGGCAACTACCACGTTGTCTCCCAATCATAAATTCTTTACCATGATACGCGGAGGCATTCCTATCTGGGTATTAATGGGTGTTTACATTTTTATTGACCTTGTGGGTGTATCAACCATGAGTGCTGCATACAGTTTATCGCATATAGGCGGGGCACTCGCCGGCTTTCTTTTTGTACTTTTTCTTCAAAAAGGAAAGGATGGCAGTGTTTGGATGAATAATTTTTATACCTGGTTCATCAACCTATTCAATCCAAATAAAAAAAATAAAAAGCAACCTGTAAAAGACAAAGTTTTTTACAATACCGGTAACCGCAGCCCTTACAGCAGGAAGGCAATTGTTACACAACAAAGGGTAGATGAAATACTGGATAAAATAAACCAGCGGGGTTACCAGTTTTTAACTGATGAAGAAAAACAGATACTGAAAAAAGCTTCCGAAGAAGACCTATAACAACATTTGAATGTTTGTTGAATTGAAAAGAAGGGAATCTTTATTGTTCTAAATTTTCAAATCTTCAAATTGATTCATCTTCAAATCAATTTCATACATGTCTACCAGTTTTATCAGGCGGTTTACCAAACGCATACTTATCGGAACTAATATAGCCATCGCCGTATTGTTCCTGCTAGGTTGTTATGGCAGCTGGTTTGATCCAACCTATTTCTGGTTTACAGGTTTATTAACGCTTGCTGCATTTTACCTGTGTTTAATGCTGATCGGTTTTTTCTTTTTCTGGTTGTTTACCAAACCGGCACTTGTGCTTATCAGTATCATTTCTTTTCTGCTGGCCTGGCAGCCAATGAAACACCTGGTTAAACTACGTTTATCTAATGATTTTAGCTTTAAAAAACAGCCAGGGCAATTAAGGGTAATGAGCTGGAATGTTGAACATTTTGATATCCTGGAACATAAAACACATCCTGAAGGAAAAGATGAAATGATCAGGCTGATCAATCTTTACAATCCCGATATTGCCTGTTTCCAGGAAATGGTAGGAAGCGACAGTATTGACAAAGCCATCAATTATATCCCTTACTTTTTAAGGCAGCTGAATATGGTTGATTATTATTACTCTTATAACAGGAAACTTGATTTTGATAATAACCACCATTTTGGTGTGATCATTTTCAGTAAATACCCCATCGTTTTCAAAAAAACAGTGAGCTATCCGCCACACGACTATAATTCAATTTTTCAATACATTGATATACTCAAAGACAATGATACGGTAAGGGTTTTTAATTTACACCTGCAATCACTCAAATTCAGTAACAGGAACCTGCAATACATTGAAGATCCTTCTATCAAAGATGAACAGGACCTGAAGAA
This sequence comes from Ferruginibacter sp., assembly GCA_018057635.1. The sequence continues at coordinate 2,233 of JAGPDJ010000394.1, forward strand.
TTCAAAAAATATAATATCTAAATTTAAAAAAGGGTTTTTAAAACGGGAGAGCCAGAGTAACCGGATTAAAGAAGAAATAAACAAAAGTCCATATCCTGTAATTGTTAGCGGAGATTTTAACGATGTACCAAACAGTTATTCCTATAATACCATTGGCAAAGGTTTACATAATGCCTTTGCAGAAAAAGGAACCGGGATCGGGCGTACTTACAACGGAATTTCACCTACCCTTAGAATAGACAATATCTTTGCCGATACCCGCTTCAGCATCACACAATATATCAGGATACAAAAAAAATTAAGCGATCATTTTCCAATAATTGCAGATATGTATTTAAAAAAATAGTATCTTGCTGTTGATGAAAGTTTTTACAACTACATATTATTTTTCTTCCTGCTGTTGCCTTTGCGGCATAGCTTAATATCTTTGCACCCATTGCGGGTCTGTTACTTTTAAATATATATATTCAATTTTCAGATTGCACTTTTTTTGTGCAACCACAAAATGGTCTTCATTAAAACTTGGTGGACCAGCATTAAATAGAAAACAAATGGCACTAAAAATTTATAACTCATATACCCGTCAAAAAGAATTGTTCACGCCCATCACAGCCGGCCATGTGGGCATGTATGTGTGCGGGCCAACCGTTAGCGGCGAAAGCCACCTTGGG
>JAGPDJ010000395.1 GCA_018057635.1 Ferruginibacter sp.
TAATTGCTACAGTTGAATAAAACACCGATCAACTTGATCATGATATTATCATTATGAAATTTGAAAACAATATAGATTTTGCCAAAAAACTTGACCAGGAAGACCCGTTAAAACATTTCAGGGACAAATTTTACATCCCGATGGTACATGGCAAAGACAGCATTTATTTTACCGGAAATTCTCTCGGCCTTCAACCAAAAACAACACAGGAATATGTATTGGATGAGCTGGAAGATTGGGCCAACTATGGCGTTGAAGGACATTTTCATGCCAGGAATCCCTGGGTAAGTTACCATGAATTGTTTCCGGATCTGTTATCAGAAATTGTAGGTGGTTTACCGGAAGAAATTGTGGTGATGAATCAATTGACTGTAAACCTGCATATTTTAATGACAAGTTTTTACAGGCCTACAAAAGAAAGGTTTAAAATAATCTGCGAGGCAAAAGCATTCCCTTCCGACCAATATGCATTTGCTTCACAAGCCACGATACACGGCCTTGATCCTGAAAAAACGATCATAGAAGTAGCTCCCCGTGAAGGAGAACATTGTATTCATACTTCCGATATACTGGCAGCCATCAAAGAGCATGGTAAAGAAACAGCATTGGTTTTATTCAGTGGCGTAAACTATTACAATGGGCAGGTATTTGATATGGAAGCCATCACAAAAGCTTCGCATGAAGCCGGTGCTTATTGCGGATTTGACCTGGCACATGCTGCAGGAAATATCAAATTGAAAATGCACGAATGGAATGCAGACTTTGCATGCTGGTGTTCTTATAAATACCTCAACAGCGGACCTGGTGGCGTTTCAGGCGTCTTTATACACCAGCGCCACATGGCGGATAAAAAAATAGTAAGACTTGCCGGATGGTGGGGACAGGATAAGGCAACCCGATTTAAAATGGAAAAAGAATTCAATCCTATTCCAACTGCCGAAGGCTGGCAACTGAGTAATGCACCGGTACTCAGCATGGCTGCACACAAGGCATCACTGGATATTTTTAAAGATGCCGGAATGGACAATTTAATTAAGAAAGGGAAAATGCTGGCTGGTTATCTGAAATTCATCCTGGAAGAAATCAATAATAATACCACCGAAAAGATAATTGAAGTAATAACTCCGCAACCAGAAATGGAAAGTGGATGCCAGGTTTCCATGCTGATGCTGAAAGACGGAAAAAATATTTTTGAAGCTTTGAAAAAAGAAGGCGTGATCGCAGACTGGCGTGAACCCAATGTGATCAGGATTGCACCGGTACCCCTTTATAATAGTTTTGAAGATGTATTCAAATTTGGTGAGATCATTTCTAACGTAACAATAAATAAATAACGCAAGATCATGAGCAAGAAAAATATAACAGTGATAGGCGCCGGGCTTGTTGGTTCCTTATTATCAATATACCTGAGCAAACGTGGTAACAAAGTAACCATATTTGAAAGAAGAAAAGATATGCGGAAAGAAGCCATCAGTGCGGGTAAATCGATCAACCTGGCGCTGAGCGACCGTGGCATCAAAGCCCTGGAAGAAGTTGGCATCATGGACGAGATCAGGAAAATAGCTATCCCTATGCACGGAAGGTTTCTGCACAATGCAGATGGAAGCACCGCTTACCAGGCTTATGGAAAAGAAGGGCAATTCATCAATTCTGTATCAAGAGGAGAATTGAACCGCAAACTGATGGACCTTGCAGAACTGAACGGTGTTGAAATTCTATTCAATGAAAAATGTGAATCGGTTAATTGGGAAAACAATGAGATCAGTTTTTCAAACATTGTGGATGACTGGACGAGAAAAATAAAATCTGACCTGATATTTGGAAGTGATGGCGCATTTTCAGCAGCAAGGCTAAGCCACCAGTTGCAGCACGACCGCTTTCAATACCAGCAATACTATATCGATTTTGGATACAAGGAATTAACCATCCCCGCCGGTGAAAACGGAAGTTTCCTGTTAGAAAAAAATGCATTGCACATCTGGCCACGCGGCAATTACATGCTGATTGCCCTTCCCAATACAGACGGAAGTTTTACTTGTACACTGTTCTTTCCCTTTGATGGTGATCCTTCATTCAGTTCACTGGATACAAAAGAAAAAGCAAGGACATTCTTTGATAAAACATTTGCAGATGCATCTGCATTGATGCCTACACTGGAAACAGATTTCTTTAGCAACCCAACTTCATCACTGGTTACGGTAAAATGTTTCCCCTGGGTTAGGGATGATAAATTTGCTTTGATTGGAGATGCGGCACATGCCATTGTTCCTTTCTTCGGACAAGGCATGAATTGCGGCTTTGAAGATTGTTCTGTATTAAACGGACTGATAGATAAACACCAGGAAAACTGGAAGGCCATTCTTTCCGAATACCAGGAACTAAGAAAACCGGATGGAGATGCCATTGCAGATCTTGCTTTGAATAATTTTGTTGAGATGCGTGATAAGGTTGGAGACCCTAAATTTTTATTGCAGAAAAAAATTGAGGCTAATTTCAGTACTAAATATCCAGCCAAATGGATACCTGCTTATGCACAAGTAACCTTTAGTCCGCATATACGCTACAACGATGCATTGAAGAACGGAATCCGCCAGGAAGCGATCATGAAGAAAATAATGTCCCTGCCTGGAATTGAAGATAAATGGCAGGATGCAGACGTTGAAAAAATGATGCTGAACCTTATGGCTGATTCGGCGAATTAACGAGTTATGCAATTTATATATTAACATAATTTAAGTCGCCAAAGATCAAGGAACTGAATTTGAGTTTACAGTAGTACTAAAGCTTAATCAGGGCTTTCCCGGCAATGGAGGTAATTTTTGCCGGGTCTCTTTTTTTGTTATTTTTTTTGTGGCACACCCCGATTCTTTCGGGGGAGAAGCAAAAAAGTAAAGGCCAAA
>JAGPDJ010000396.1 GCA_018057635.1 Ferruginibacter sp.
CTGTGCAGATAGGCGCTGCCATGCTGGATGGAGAAGTGATTGCAGATGCCCCTGTTTCACTTCCGCTTAAAACAATGAACAGGCACGGGTTGATTGCGGGTGCAACCGGAACGGGAAAAACCAAAACCCTTCAGATGATCAGTGAATTCCTCAGCGATGCCAGTGTTCCGGTATTACTCATGGATATCAAGGGTGACTTAAGTGGTATTGCTGCAGCAGGAAGCATTAATGAAAAAGTAACAGACAGGTACCGAAAATTGAATATTGAATATAAGCCAGCTGCATATCCTACAGAACTGTTGAGTTTAACAGGTAAAAACGGAGTACCATTACGGGCTACCGTTAGTGAATTCGGCCCGGTGCTGCTGAGTAAGATACTGGGGTTGAATGATACACAGGGTGGTGTTGTGGCACTCATTTTTAAATACTGCGACGACAACCAGATGCCTTTGCTTGACCTGAAGGATTTTATTAAAATATTGCAATTCATCGGTGATGAAGGCAAAGCAGAGATCGAGAAATTATATGGAAAGATTTCTACTACATCCACAGGCACCATCTTGCGCAAAGTGATTGAATTACAACAACAGGGTGCAGATATTTTTTTTGGAGAAAAAAGTTTTGAAGTTGAAGACCTGATGCGTATAAGCGATGATGGCAGGGGAATGATCAGCGTACTCCGGGTTGCCGATTTACAGGATAAACCCAAATTGTTTTCAACTTTTATGTTACAGATGCTGGCAGAACTGTATGCCAGCAGCCCGGAAGAAGGTGACCTTGATAAACCCAAGCTGGTCATGTTCATTGACGAAGCTCATCTTATTTTCCAGGAAGCCAGTTCAGAACTGGTACAGCAAATAGAAACAATCATCAAACTGATCAGGTCAAAAGGAATCGGGATATTCTTTTGTACACAAAACCCTATGGATGTACCGGCATCAGTATTGGGGCAACTGGGCTTGAAAGTGCAACATGCTTTGCGTGCATTTACGGCTGCTGACAGGAAAGTGATCAAACAAACTGCAGAAAATTACCCGGAGACAGATTTTTATAAAACAGAAGACCTCATTACACAACTTGGAATTGGTGAAGCACTGGTAACCATGCTAAATGAAAAAGGCATTCCCACGCCACTTGCTCATGTTATGTTATGTTCACCAAGAAGCAGGATGGATGTTTTAACGGATGAAGAAGTGAAAGAGATAAATGCAAAATCAAAACTGGTTGCCAGGTACAGCCAGGTAATAGACAGCCACAGTGCTTACGAGATTTTAACAGCCAAGCTGCAGGAAGCAGCAGAGAAATCTGAAGTGGAAAATAAGAAATCTGAAAAAGGATCTGCTAAAGATGAGCCTACAACTTTTGAAAAAGTTACCAACAATACGATTGTGAAAAGCATGATGCGCACTGCCGGTAACGGTATTGTCCGTTCTTTACTGGGTGCGTTGGGATTGGGTGGCAGGAGCAGAAGTACCAAGAAATCTAAAAGCTGGTTTTAGCAAATGTTTTAAAAGGGTTGTTGTAATTTTACAGAATGATTAAACGCATTGCTGTATTTAATCACCGCTTCGGACCAATGGCGGTGGTTAGCCTCTTAGTTATTAGCTTAAGTTTTATTACAAGATTGTTCCTCTTTTTCTGGTCATGGAATAGTGTTGATTTAACTTTTTTAAATATTGCTGGCATCTTTCTTATAGGTTTTTTTTACGACCTGGTTGTTTCTTTGTTTTTTAATATACCCGTGGCTATTTATTGCTGGCTGATGAAAGACAGTTGGTACCGTAAAAAATGGAACCGGATCCCGATGTACTTTCTTTTCTTCCTGATCATTTTGATCCTGGTAATAAATGCAGGTGCTGAAATAACTTTCTGGAATGAATTTAATGTACGTTTCAATTTCATAGCGGTAGATTACCTGATCTATACAACAGAAGTATTGGGTAATATCCAGGAGTCTTACAATATCCCATTGATAGCTTCTGCTGTATTGATAGGTACGTTTCTCCTGCTATATTTTGCAGGAAAAAAGATCATTGCATCACAGCAGGTTAGTATGCATTTTGCAAAACGCACAGTTTTCTTTCTCTCGTTCATGGCTATAGCTGCTGCGGGCTATTTCCTTGTTAACAACCGGTTCAAAAATATCAGCAGTAATAATTATGTAAACGAACTGGGTGGGAATGGCATTTATGAATTTGGTGCGGCTTTCTGGCACAATGAAATTGATTACAATAAATTCTATGCGGTAAATGATGATAAAAAAAATATTGCTATACTGCGTGAGATGCTCCAAAGCCCCGGAACTGAATTTACAGGCGATCCGTTAAGTATTGAACGAAAGATAAGCAGCGACAGCACCGAACATAAATGGAATATTGTTTTGATCAGCGTTGAAAGCCTGAGCGGAGATTACATGAAATATTTCGGCAATAAAGAAAATATCACACCCTTCCTCGATTCCCTGATCCCGCACAGCCTTTTCTTTAAGAATTTTTATGCTTCCGGTACCCGAACAGTGAGAGGGCTGGAGGCAATTACCCTGGCCATTCCACCTACACCTGGTCAATCAATTGTAAGAAGGCCGGGCAATGAAGACATGTTTTCTATGGGGAATATTCTCAAAAACAAAGCGTATGATGTGAAATATATTTATGGCGGAAATAGTTTTTTTGACAATATGGGCTTTTTTTACAGCCATAACGGATACCAGGTAATTGATAAACGGGATATTCCAGAAAACAGGATACACCACACAACAGCATGGGGCGTTGCTGATGAAGATGCATTCGGTATAGCATTGGATGAGTGTGACATCAGTTATAAAAAGGGGAAGCCGTTTTTTAATCATATCATGACAGTAAGCAATCACCGGCCGTATACGTATCCTACCGGAA
>JAGPDJ010000397.1 GCA_018057635.1 Ferruginibacter sp.
TAACTTTACGCGTGTCTGTTATGATCGCATCTTCTTCGCCAGGAAGTTTTGCAAGAAAATGTTTTTCAATGGTGCGGTAAATACTTAACTCAACTTTTTTAGGGTCAACCAAAACAAATTTTAACTGGGAAGGATGTTTTGAATACAGCAATGATACCAGGATGGCATTTAGCCCTACAGATTTACCCTGCCCGGTTGCTCCAGCCATTAACAGGTGCGGCATACTGGCAAGGTCTACAATGAAATTCTCATTGTCAATTTTCTTGCCGATTGCTATAGGAAGTGAGAAACTGTTCTTTAAGAATTTTTCTGAAGAGAGCAGGGTTTTCATACTCACCAGCGTCTTTTTTGCATTAGGAACCTCAATTCCGATGGTTCCTTTTCCGGGGATGGGCGCAATGATACGGATACCCAATGCTGCCAGGCTCAACGCAATATCGTCTTCCAGGTTCTTTATCCTGGATATACGCACACCGGCTGCCGGAATGATCTCATACAAAGTAACAGTAGGGCCTACTGTTGCAGATATCCGTTGTATGGTAATATCATAATTTTTAAGCGTATTGATGATCTGGTTTTTATTATTCTCCAGTTCATTGGCATCCTGTACAATTTTTTCACTGCCATGATTTTCCAGCAGGTCGAGTGAAGGGTATTTGTAATCCCTGAGGTCCAGTACCGGGTCGTAAGGTTTTAATTGTTTTACTTTTTCTGCGGTCATTATTTCTTCCACAGGTTTTTCTTCAATAGATTTTATTTCCAGTTCAAGTGCCGAAGGACTTAAAGATGATGTGTTATTATTAGTTTTGGCAACAGGCTTTTCTTCCACTACCGGCTCTGTAATTATTTCAGGTTCCTTGAAATTTACCGGTGCTTCTTTCTCAATAATTTCCAGTTCATTTTTAAATGTATCCTGTTCCTTTTCGGCTACCATGGCAGCATTTCCTTTCATGCTGTTTCCTTTCAGGCTAGTATCAATTACACCTTCTTCATCGGGCCATTCTTCCCTTGCAAGGCTTTCCTGTGCAGTGAGTTCATTTTCCTGCTGCTTGTTTGATTTTGACGGCAGGTTGAACGACGGGTTAAAACGCCAGATGATATATGCAAGGAATGAAACAGCAATGATTCCGATGGTGCCTATCTGGCCAATGGTAAGGTACATCCACTCTTTTATCATATCACCCACAGCTCCTCCCCACGGAAAAATATTGCCATTCATAATCACTGCAGCAGTAACGCTGATCAGGGGCAGACCAATAAACAGGTATTTAATATTCCTTAATACAGAGAATACTTTTTTCCCAAAGAACAGGTTTACACCCAGCACAAAAAAGATCGTACAAATAAGGTACGATGCTATTCCAAAACCTTTATAGATAAAAAAGTGAGATATAAAGGCACCAAATGTACCCATTAGGTTGGCCACTTTTGTATCTGTGCCAAGTAATAAACGGTATCCTTCCCGGAACACTTTGTCCTGGTCTTCATCCCAGGTAAATAAATAGGAAGTGAAAGCGATAAAGAATAACACGGCCAACAACAGGCAAATACTGCCTGCAATCTTGTGGGTGCGTTCATCTTTCAGTAATTTTTTTACCTCTATATCAACTTCCTTTTCCTGCTTAAATGTTTCCGGTTTAACAGGTTCCTCTTTGGATTTTTGCGATTTCTTTTTTAGTGCCATCTGTAACAAAGATATAAAAATCAAACAGTGATTTTACCAGTATTCTAATTTTAATGCCGAACCATTTTCATGTGCCTCTTCATGCTAAATAAAAGCAATTGTTATAGGTTAATACCCAATGCTTCATTTCACAAATGTAAGAACTGTATGTAGTTTCAGCGAATTTATGTAGGTTTGATAGCAAACCGGCTGTTTTGAAAAAAATTATTTTACTTCCTGTACTCTTTTTGCTTTTCATGGTATCTTTTGCTCAAGACCATTCCCGGGGCCTGGTTGTTACTGCCGACTCAATCTTTCATTTTTTAAACATAGAAAAAAACACTTTTGTCTATATTGACAGTAATGAACATTTTTTGGCAGAAAAAATACCCGATTCGAAATTCTCCCTGCTTTCCGGTTATCGTTTCCAAAACAGGATTCCCAAACGCCTGCTTTCAAAGTCCATTTACCTGAAATTTTCCCTGAAAAATAATTCATCATACAACCAACAGTTTCTTTTCTATCCCGGAATGTACTTCAAAAAGATCACCCTTTATGAAAAGACAAATGAAGGTAAATATATCATAAAGGACCAAACCGGATCTAAAACCGGATTTGTTAATTTGTCTGTTCCGGCTGGAAGCATACAGACCTTCCTGATTCAATGCAAACCCAGCAAATTTGAATATTTGAGATTAAAAGCAATAGTGATTGAACCGGGTTATATACAAAATTTTATGCTTGAATTATCTGATACATTCAGGGATAAAAAGATTGCCAGTTACATTCTTTGCGGAATTTTGCTGATGATGATCATGTTTACACTGGTAAATTTTTTTTTAAACAAAAAAATAGAATTTTTGTACCATTGTTTTTTCTCTGTTTGCATGTTCTTACTGATCTTTTTTTCCTCTTACCTGAGAAGGCAGCCGGGTTGGTTCAGTGAATTTTTTGTAAGTTACCTCGACTTGGCATTACTGATTATTGGCACTATATTTTACCTCTTATTTACCAGGAAATTCCTCGACACAAATAACAAGCATAAAAAACTTGATAAAATACTGAAGGCTGTGTCCCTGGCTCTTGGGTTTATGATACTGGTATATACTTATGTTTATTTCAACACTGATGATTTTATGCTTAGTATCATCCTGGAAAATACCATGAAGATAATGGCATTGTTCATAGGCATCATATTCATTTTTATGAGCCTGAAGAATAATGACA
>JAGPDJ010000053.1 GCA_018057635.1 Ferruginibacter sp.
GCGTATCATCAATCAATTATATCAAATTGATGCAACTATAAAAATAACCGACCTTAAAGACAACGATAATAATGCCACAGGAACAATCGTAAACATTACAATACCTGTATAAAATATTTTTATGCTAAAGGCTATAATCATAGATGACGAACCGGATTGTGTGAAATTACTTTCACTGCAACTAAAAATGTATTGCCCGCAGGTACAGGTAGCTGCAACATGTACCAGCAGCAGCGATGGGTATGAAAAAATATTAGACATAAAACCCGACATTGTTTTTCTCGATATAGAAATGCCTGTAATGAATGGCTTTCAGTTATTGGAAAAAATCGGCAACATTAATTTCAGATTAATATTTGTAACAGCGTACGATCAGTTTGCTGTAAAAGCGTTTCGTTTTAGTGCATTGGACTACCTGTTAAAACCAATTGATGGCAAAGACCTGAAATCTTCTGTGGAAAAAGCAGCACAACGCAATTGGCCACAAACGCAGCAATTGGGGCATCTTAAACAGCAATTAGATAATGGCGGAAAAATATTGCCTGATAAAATTGCTTTACCTTATCAGAACGGCGTAATATTTGCAGAAATAAAGCAGGTTGTTTATTGCGAATCGGAAAATAACTATACACGCATCCATACTACAGATAGCAATCATTATATTATAGCAAAAACACTGGGTGATATCCAGGAAGTACTGGAAGAAAGAAATTTTTTACGCGTACACCGGCAATACGTGATTAACCTCGATCATATTATAAAATATGTTAAAGGAGAAGGAAATTATGTTATTATGTCAAATAATAAGAGTATTCCCGTTGCCAGGAGTCAAAAAGAAAGGTTGATAGAAAAATTTGGATGGTTGTAAATATTTATTAATGCACATTATTGTTCCGTTTTGAGTTAATTTGAGTTGCTATTGAAAAAACATGGAACTTTATGTTTTCTCACCATATAAAAATATAGTTATGCAGGAATTAATAACCCAACTCACAGAAAAAGCCGGTGTTACATCCGAACAGGCACATAAAGCAATTGAAACCATCAAGGATTTTGTAAAGGAAAAATTTCCTATGATGGCAGGCGCAGTAGATAACCTGTTTGCATCGGAAAACAATAAAGTTATGGAAGACAACAGCGCTCCTCCCATTCCTTCGCCCAGTATGATGGATAAGATCAGTGATGTAATTCCTGGTGAAGCCGGTGAAAAAATTGAATCGTTTGCCAAGAATGCCGCTGATAAAGCTGAAGACCTTTTTGACAGCGCTAAAGAAAAATTAAGCGGTTTTTTAGGCGGAGATAAAAAATAATAGTAACCAGTTTAATAAAACAAACCCTGTCAGCAAACTGAAGGGGTTTGTTTTGTTAAAGCAATTCATAACTTTTTAATAATACCGGTAACCGTTTTTAATAATCGGTTGCACCACATTTTTTAAAATATCGGTTTTTGTATTTATCTTTTTCGGGGAATTTACTTCCATAAAATCGTTTAAATACCTATAAACATTTTGCTTCTTTTACTCAAAATCCGGGTTCATCATAAATTAACATGGTTCGGGTTGAAAACAACAAAACTCAAGAACAGATTTATAGGTAGATAACATAGCAAGATTTGTAGTTATTGGTTTAATCTTTTCCAGTCTTCATTAAAGGTAACATTCGGGTCAAAAGCCGGATTATTGCTTAATATATACGTGCCATCTACCTTGCTCCAGGCATTGCTATAACCACTTGTTAGTTCCACGGTATTGCCCTGTTCATCTCTCCAGCTGTCTACACCACGCAGGTACTGGCTAAACTGTGATGAATTATTTAAAGCATCGCCGGTATTGCTATTTTTATTTCCTGCTTCCCAACTACGTAAAATATTGTTACCTATTTCCTGCTGAGCCTGCTGAGTTATCTGAATCTGTTTCCAGCCTTCGTCCTGTGCGCCTTTACCAACAACATAAAAAAATCGTTCAATTGCCTGGCTCCACACCGGGTTTATCCGTACACTACTGAAAAATGTACTCATTATTTTACGGGCAGCTGTTTCGTTTCCTTTGCTGTACTTTAAAACCAAACGAAGCGACATATAGCTATAATAGTTTGAGATCATTCCGCCCTGAGTACCAGGCATGGTAACAATGGTTTGCATTACAGTACAAAATGCCAGACCTTCCTTTCCATCGTTGAATGATAATAAACCTTCAGCAGCGCTGCCTCTATGGGAATATGCATTATTCCCCGCCTGCCTTGCATGGCTGGTCATTTGGTTTGCACTTTCATCCATTTGCTGCTGCAGCGCTTCAATGATACCGGCTGATTTCACTGTCGCCTTTAAATAAGGAGCCAGGTAATTGCTGATATAACCTGCAGCATCCAGTGGCTGTGCTATAACGCAGGATTGCCTGTTAAATCCTCTTCTCATTGCATCCAAATAGACAGGATCATCACTCCAGTCGAATTGAGTAACGGGAAACATCATTAATTCATACTCACCGTCTGGCGATGAAGCGTGTAAAGATGCCTGTACCATTTCCGGTATGCATTTCTTTATTCCATCCCATTGCACATCGCCTGAAACCTGCCAGTCGGCTGGCAACAGAAATGAACTTGCTTCCACAGGCTGGTTAAAGCCGCTCCTGTCAGTTAGCCGAAACCGTTTTAGTGTGATATAATCCTTTCCGTCAATCATATCAGCAGCTTTCATTTTTTCTGCATCGCTTTTATTCTCTGCTGCTGAATGACCATTGCATGACAACAAAACAAAACCTAAGCTAACGGTAATGAATAACTTATTCATGAGATAAAGTTACAGGCTTAAGTTAAAACTGATCGATATCCTGCCAGTTATAAGCCGGATTTTTTGTAATATCCAAAACCAGGTCCTGCATGGCAAATACAAACGGATTCTCATTCGTAGATGGATCAACTCTTGAGTTTAGCAATAATACAGCACACATACCATTGGCATTACGCATGAATGCAGTACGTGTGCCTGGCAAACTGCCGTAGTTAAACCATATATTTTCTGCACTCCAGAGTCCGATACCACATGCATAACCATTAAAGGCTGCAGAAGGAGTTGTAAGTTGAGTTAGACTGGCGCTGTTTAAAATATCGGGCCTGGTTGATGAACCGTCAATGGCATTCACTAATCTGATTAAATCTGATGCAGTAGTCATTAACCCGCCATCAGCATCTCTCCTGGGAAAGGCAATGGTATAAACAAAGGGAGCGTCATTACCCTGGCCATAATACTTTACTTCATTTGGTTTTTGTTCTGCTTCAGTTTTACCGGATATATCAGTTTGTGTGCCACCAATAGGCGCCATGATATCTTCTTTGATATAGTTGATATATGATTTCCCGGTAATTTTTTCAATGATTCTTCCTGCAAAAACAAAATTTACATTAGAGTAATCATACACGGTACCAGGAGGATTGGGATTGGGCCTGCTGTCGATAATCCAGTCGAAAAGCTGTTTATAATTATAAGCCGGATTTTGATCAATTACATCGCCTCCGCTTGCAGCGCCCCAACTGCCGCTTACATTTTGCAGTAAATGCCTAACGGTGATGTTTAACAGATTAGTATTGTAAGGCGCAGTACCATAATCGTTGCCCAAAACCCCGCCGGTTCCAAATACTTTTGCATCAAGCCCTAATCTCCCTTCCTGAACCAATTTTAAAATGGCAACTCCGGTAAACGTTTTGGAAACACTTGCCAGCCTGAAACGATGCGCAGGGGTTACCGCTTCGCCTGTGGCTGTATTGGCTTTACCAAAACCTTTAATATATACCAGTTTGCCGTTTTTAGAAACTGCCAGCGAAGCCCCGGGAATATTATAGGTATTCATGAAGCTGGTAACATTACTGTTAACAGTTGCAATATCTGCTTGTGTAACGGCCTGGGGCGTATTATCATCGTCAGATTTTTTACAAGATGTATAACAAAATATAATCCCTGCCAGAAATAGTAATGTAAATCGCTTTTTCATAATTAAAGTTTAATTTGTTGTAATGGTGTAAAAATCCATTAGTCATGCCTGATATGTTATACTCCATTTGGATAGATTTTTAAAAAAACCGGCAGGTGTACATTTATCTGAACAATTTCAGTTTATAACAGAAAGTACCTTTTAAATTTGATGATTATTATCAAAACAAGATAAACCCATAACAATTGAACAGGCGTATTACCCTAATTATTTTCCTGATCTTCTGCCAGCCGGTGAATTTTCTGTATGCACAAACTGTAGTTATTGACAGCCTGCGCAGTGCTTTTTCAGCAACTGTTTCTGAACGTGACAAACTGGGAGCTGCAGTTAATTTACTGGATGAATATGAGTCACTTCACACTGACACAATCTTGAGGTATTATAACATTTCACAAAACTTATTACAAAGAAATTTTTCAGATGAAACTGCATTAAAAATTTGTATTACAAAAGTCAGGTTGTTAAGACGCCAGAGCAGGTTTGATGAAGCGATGACACTGTGCGACAGTTGCCTGGCAGTTTCTGAAGCTGCACACTATGACCCCGCCATTTACCGCAAATTAATTGCTGCCAAAACAGCCATATTAACCTCCCAATTTAAATATAAAGAAGCACTGGATATCAGTTTCAGTGCATTAAAAAAAGCAGAAACGGAAAAAGATCATATTAGCCAGGTATTCGGTAAAATATCTATTGGTTGGATTAACATGGAGATGAAAAAAAACACTGATGCATTGAAATGGTTTTTTGAAGCCAATGCCTTGTCAGACAAAATTGGTTATTCACTTAAAAAAGGTACCACCTATGCAAATATTGCCGCTGTTTATGCTGAATTGAAACAAATGGATTCCGCTGAATTTTACATCCACCGGGCTTTTGATGTGGCCCTGAAGCAAAATAATTTAACCGTACAGGCAAATTGTTATTATATTTTTTCTGATATCATGGTGGAGAATGGCAATATTGCAGAAGCAGAGCAGGCAATGAATGAAGGCCTTAAAATCAGGAAAATTATCGGCGATCCTTATTTCTATGTTTCTGATCTTTACCAGCTCGCTATTTTTTATGCAAACAATAAACAGCCGCAAAAGGGCATCGCTGCATCGCTTGAAGGAATTGCATTTGCAGAGAAAAATAAACTTTCCGGTAAGTACTTAATTCTTTTTGAGTCTTTGGCATTAAATTATAAAATTGCGGGGAATGACAAATTATACGCCGGTACACTGGAAAAAATTGTTGCCATAAAAGATTCCCTGTACAAAAATAATTCTGCCCAATCATTGGCAGAAATGCAGACAAAATACGAAGTTCAAAAAAAAGAGACCCTCATTGCTCAACAGAAGCTGGGTTTGTTTCAGCGAAAATTACTGCTTTACGGGGCAGCAATCCTGGCTATACTGGTTCTCAGCTATTCATTTTACAGGTTTAAAAAATACGAGCAGCGCCAAAAAATAAAAGTGGCTGCAATGATCCGCGAAGAAAAACTGCAAAATGACCAGGCCGTAAAAGACGCTGAAGAAAAAGAACGTAAACGCATAGCTGCAGAATTGCACGACAACCTGGGGGTTCAGGCCAATGCCATTTTACACAGCAGCAGCCTGTTAAATGAGAACAACAGCAGCAATAAACTGATTGTGGCAGATCTGCAGGAAACCGCCAAAGAGATGCTGCACAACCTGCGGGAAACTTTGTGGGCCATGAAGTCGGCAGATGTACCTGCAGCCGGGTTATGGTTACGCATCATAAACTTTATGAAACAAATGGCACGGCACTACGGCAGTATACATTTTAAAGTGGAAGGCGAAGCGCCCGGAAACTTTATTATTTCATCTGCCAAAGCACTGCATATTATTTTATTGCTTCAGGAAGCTGTAAATAATGCCGTAAAACATGCCAGCGCCACTACAATAACTGCAGAAAGTACTGTAACAAAAGAGGGATGGAATATTTCAGTTACAGATAATGGATCAGGCTTTGATCAAGCCCTGTTAAAATCAAAGCAAACTGACAGTTATGGCTTACAAAACATGCAGGAAAGAGCAACGGCATCAGCTATTGACTTTTCTATACAAAGTACTCCTGAACAAGGAACTACAGTAATGATTACAATAAAATAATCTTATTGTAATGTTTCCGTATAAACTTGCCCTTCCAGGTAATCTACATTTTTATAAATAGAAGATGTACAGGCAATATTGATGGGCTGCTGGGCATTGCAGTTATAAAATGTAACCAATTTTCTTTTACTTGCAGGAATACCGGTTTTTGTTACAGTACTGTTTGCTGCAATATCTATATCCAATACCCTGTTAGGAAACGGGTAGATGGTATCTGACTCAGCAGTTATAATCAACCTCTGATCAATGAACGTTGGATTAATAAAGGTAACAGTAGCACCGGTTCCCTGTCCGCCTCCATCTGTTGTACTGCTTTTTTTACACGAAAAAAACAATAACATGAACACCGGGAAGATAAATTTTCTCATTAGTAAATTGTTTAGGCCCGCAAATTGGCATCAATATAATTAAATGCGTATACTCCATATGGATAGATTTAATTGCCTTTATAATTAAAAGTCAGCTAACCGGAATTAAACAAATAAAATCCTTCATAAAACTCAAAAGAAGCGAACTTTAATATATTAATGCAATGCGGATACTGTTATTATGATGAAACTTTATCAACTTTATATGCCAGTTACCCATTAAACTATCCAAGTGGATTATTGGGGTTACCTGCTAAAGCAGGCAAATTTGTAAAAAACGAATATGATACGAGTTGCAGTAGTAGATGATAAGATATATAACCGGAAAGTTATTACGGATAAATTATCGCGGAATAACTTTTTTATACTGTCCTTTCAGGCTGTAGATGGGGAAGATTTTTTGCTGCAAATGAGAAATATTCCGGAGGATGACCACCCACATATAATTTTGATGGATCTGGAAATGCCACATGTTGATGGGGTATCGGCGATAGGCACAGCCTCCTCTTTATACCCCAATATAAAATTTGTGGTGCTAACTATTTTTGATGATGATGATAAAATATTCCGGGCTATTAAAGCGGGCGCATGCGGGTATCTGTTAAAAGAAGAAAGCGGTGATGTTATCAATGAAATGCTGATGAATCTCTGGGAAAGCGGTGCGGGGCCAATATCGCCAAGTATTGCTTATAAAATTTTACAGATGGTACAACAGACGGAAACTGCGAAAATAGAGAAGGAAGCCGTTAATATTTTCCAGTTAAGCGACCGGGAGAAAGAAATTCTGCAATTACTCAGCCAGGGATTAGAATACAAAGAAATCGGGTTAAAAATGTTTATCAGTCCCAACACAGTTAAAAAGCATTCTATCAGCATATACCAGAAACTGCACGTTAACAGCCGTTCGCAGGCATTGCGTATCGCCTATACCAAAGGATTGATTTAATGACTACTTCAATACTTCCCTGCTGATAACCAGTTTCTGAATTTCACTGGTTCCTTCTCCTATTGTACAAAGTTTACTATCCCTGTAAAATTTTTCTACCGGAAAATCTTTTGTATATCCGTAACCGCCGAATATCTGAACAGCATCTGTACTGATCTCCACCGATATCTCACTGGAATAATATTTAGCCATGGCTGCTTCTTTTGTCATGGGAAGTCCATTATTCTTTAAGTAACAAGCCTGGTCAATCAGTAAAGATGCGGCTTCTATTTTAGTTGCCATATCTGCCAGTTTGAAAGATATGCCCTGGAAATTAGCAATGGGCTGATCAAACTGGTGTCTTTCTTTTGAATATTGCAAAGATGCTTCATAAGCACCCCTGGCCATACCCAATCCCAATGCAGCAATAGAAATCCTTCCGCCATCAAGTATCTTCATGGCTTGTTTAAAACCTGAACCAACCTCTCCCAGCCTGTTTTCATCGGGAATGATACAATTATCGAATATGAGTTCTGCAGTCTCACTGGCACGCATACCCAGTTTGTTTTCCTTTTTTCCTGCACTGAAACCTTTTGTATTACGGTCTACAATAAACGCTGTTGAATTATTTTTTGCACGTGGTTCTCCTGTTCGGCAAATGACTACCGCCACATCACCTGATTTACCATGGGTGATCCAGTTCTTGGTTCCGTTCAATACCCAATTGTCGCCATCTTTAACGGCTGTTGTGCGCATATTACCTGCATCGCTGCCCGTATTAGCTTCCGTAAGGCCCCAGGCACCTATAAATTCTGCAGTTGCCAGTTTAGGCAGGTATTTCTTTTTTTGGTCTTCATTTCCAAAAGCAAGAATATGCCCGGTACAAAGTGAATTGTGCGCAGCAACTGATAATCCGATAGATCCGCAAACCTTGGAAATTTCCTGGATGATGGCACTGTATTCAAAATATCCAAGCCCGGTTCCACCATATTGTTCGGGAACCAACACACCCATCATACCAAGTTTACCCAGTTCTTTGAATATGTGTACCGGAAATTCCTGTGACTCATCCCACTCCATCAGGTGTGGTTTAATATGTTGCAGGGCAAATTCTTTTGCTGATTGAGCTACCTGTGCGGTAAGTTCATTTTGAGAGAAATCCATAAATTAAACAATCGTTGAGGCTGCAATTTAAGGAAACTTGGTATACTAACAACTGTTAGCCTGATATCTTTATTTACTCTATGGAAATGTATGCTACAAGTTTTTCCATGACTTCATTGGTAACTGTCATGATATTACCCAGTTCTTCTATTTTTGAAAAGCTGCCATGTTGCTTTCTGTACTCAACAATGAGGCCGGCCAGGTTATACCTGATATAGGGATGTTGCTTCAATTCTTCCAGGGTTGCTGTATTGATATTTATCTTTTTAACAGTACTGTTTGCCAATAATAACATTGGCTTTATTTTTTGAAAAACTGAATCCTGCAATCCAAATGTTTCTGCTACCTGGTTAATATTTTTAAAACCACCAAGTTTACTCCTGAAATTTACAATACGCAATGCAAGTTTTGATCCGATACCCGGTAATGCTATCCAGTCTGATGTATCAGAATCATTGATATCTATTATTATTGCTGCACTTTTCCTGTAAGTTGAAGGAATTGCAGCTTCTTTTTGATAATTATCCTGTTTAGTAACTTTTTCCTTTATTTCAACAAATGGAACCAGGCGCTTAACCAGGGCTTTATTCAGGCCCCATATTTTTTCAAGGTCTTCAGGTTTTCTGAATTTCCCGCCTTTTGATAAATAATTTTGAATGGTATGTATTGCTTTATCATGTAAGCCTAGTTTTTTCCAGCCTTCAGCGGACAATGTGTTTGGATCAAAATTAAACAGCGTACCTGCAGCCTGGCTGCTTTCATTTTTAGTATATGAAACGGTACCATCAAAATCATCATACTGTGCGGCCTTGTACTGCCTTTGATGCTCATTTGTTTTTGATTTTATCGCAGCCAGTTCATCTTTAAAATTGGCTGGTATCATTTGCTTTTTTTCTTTTGCAAGAAAGGGATATAATATGGGAATAAAAGTTAGTAAAAGAATTATACAAAGGAGTAAGATCGTGCCGTTCCGCTCCTTTCGGGTAAAATTAAAATACCGGTTTACAGGCCTGTTTTGCATGCTACAATGTAGCACAATGACTGTTTCAGGAAATAAATCAGCGCCTTAATATTTTTTTAGTCACAACCTGTTGGTTATCATAAGATATATGCATACCAGTTGGTAATTCTTTAGTCACTTCATCATGCAGGCCC
This sequence comes from Ferruginibacter sp., assembly GCA_018057635.1. The sequence goes on from JAGPDJ010000053.1 coordinate 9,716, forward strand.
AGCTGGTGGCTGATATGAGTGAAATAAGCTTCGGGTACTTTCAGCTCCTGTACCAGGTCAATCGCTTCTTCCAGGTTGAAGTGTGAGATATGTTTTTGTTTACGAAGTGCATTCAAAACAAGGATACTGCTGCCTGTTATTTTTTCTTTTTCTTTTTCCTCAATTCTGTTGGCATCTGTTATGTAGGTAAAATTGCCAAACCTGAAACCAAGTACGGGCATGTTCAGGTGCCACACTTTGATGGCTGTAACAGGAATATCTCCTATCATAAAGGGTTCTTCAGGAATATCACAAAGGGTAATAT
>JAGPDJ010000398.1 GCA_018057635.1 Ferruginibacter sp.
TTCAGTATTTCTTTGATCACTTCTGCCACAGCACTGTCTGCTTTTTCCGTTCTCACTGCTGTTGATACCTGGAATAAATTCTGGAAACGGCCGCTACCCATAAAGGAGGATGCATCATACGTGAAACCATGTTTCTCTCTTACATTCATATAAAGCTTGCTTTCTGCGCCGCCGCCTAATATATGATTTGCCAATAGCAGCGCATGGTAATCGGCCCCGTTCATGGGGTTACTAACCAGGTTGCCTATGCGCACTTCAGCCTGCACGGCAGCAGGTACATCAACAAAGTCAATTTCAGATTTTGCCGGATTTTGTGCATCTGCAATAACAGGTAAAGCTAATTTTACACCGGTCCATTTGGCAAATGCTTTTTCGGCAAGCATTTTAGCTGCAGCAGGAGAGATGTCGCCAACAAAAGTGAGGTAAGAACGTGAAGGCGTGATGTAATTCCGGTATGCCTCTTTTATATCATCCAATGTAATGTTTTTCACACTTTCCTCAGTTGTAAATTCTCCCTGGGCAGTTGTTTTACCATAACTTAATGCAGTGTTAACCCTGTCGGCAATTGCCCTGGCGCTTTTTTCACTTGTTTTTAATCCGGTAATGGTTTGCGACTGCAGTTTTTTAAAAGATGCTTCCGGGAAGGAAGGATTTTTCAGTGCATCAGCCATTAACATGAAAGCATTTTCAAAATACCTTGTTAATGCAACGGCAGAACCGCCGGCTGAATTGAGGTTTACTTCAGCTCCAATGATATCAACAGATTCATCAAATTTATTTTTGGGCATATTGGTAGTTCCTTCTTCCAGCATCTGGCCCATGAGGCTCATCACGCCCGCTTTGTTACCTTCTTTAACCGGGCCCATGTCGATATTTAGTATGGCTCTTACTTTCGGGATCTTGTGGTTTTCAACAACCAGCACGGTCATGCCATTGGGCATATTGAAAATTACCGGGTCTTTGAGTGTGATCACCGGTGCAGGTCCGGCAGATGGTCTTTTTGTCCGGTCAATTTTTACCTGTGCAAAGGTTTGTTGAAAAGATATGAATGCCATTGCAAGGATCAGTATTTTTTTCATCTTATATTTTTTATTCAATGAATTAATCAGGATGTGGTAATATTTTCAGGTTATTTTTTAGGCAGGTAATACAATAGTACCCGTTGGTTGGTGTTGAGGTATTTTTTAGCAACCAGTTGAATATCCTGCCGTGTGATCTTCCTGATCTTATCCAGTTCTACATTGATATTATTGATGTTCTTATAAAAAGTATAACCGGTTGCCAGGTTTTCAGCAACTTTTATCATCCGGTTATTGTTTTCCAGGTAATCATTTTCAAACTGGTTTTGCAGTTTGGTAAATTCAGCTTCACTGATCAGTTCGGTTTGAAGTTTTACTATCTCTTCATCAATGTCTTTAAGTAATGTGTCAATATCTGTATTATTATTTGGAATAGCATATAAAATGTAGGCACCATAATCTTCCATACTGTTATTAAAGGAACCTACCTGCAATGAATTCTTTTTTTCATCAACCATTTTTTTATACAGGCGGCTGCTTTTGCCGGTGCTTAATACAGATGAAACCATTTCTATTGCTGTGTTATCATCGCTTGTGATTCCCGGTATCCGGTACCCGGCCATAATGGCTGGTATCTGTATATTGCTGTCGTAGGTTGTATCTATCAGTTCTTTAGTGATCGGTTCTTCCACATAAGCAGATTTAACGATGGGAGCACCGGGAGGTATATCAGCAAAATAGTTTTCAACCAGTGATTTGGTTTTTGTAATATCAATGTCGCCGGCTATGACCAATACGGCATTGGCAGGAGTATAAAATTTTTTAAAGAAATCCTGGAATTCAGCCAGGCTTGCCGCATCCAGGTCGGCCATGCTTCCGATCGGTATCCAGCGGTAAGGATGTTTGGTAAACAGTCTTTTCCTGATCTCTCCTAAAAAGTTTCCATAAGGCTGGTTATCGTACCGGAGCCTTTTTTCTTCTTTAACAACTTCATTCTGTGTTTTAACGCCAATTTCATTAATTACAGGATGCAACATTCTTTCGCTTTCCAGCCAAAGGCCGGTTTCCAGTTGGTTAGACGGGAATATTTCATAATAGAATGTTCTGTCAACAGTTGTGTTTGCATTGTTTTGTCCACCGTTAGCACTTACAATATTCTGGAATTCGCCTTTTTTGATATTGGCAGAACCCTCAAACAACAGGTGTTCAAAAAAATGGGCAAAACCGGTGCGGTTGGGTTGTTCATCTTTGCTGCCCACATGGTACATCACCGAAACAGCAACAACAGGAGCCGATTTATCCTGGTGAAGAATTACCTGTAAGCCGTTCTTTAATTTGAAATCTGTATAAGCAATCTTTTGGGCTGAAGCTGTAACGGCCGTCAGCATCAATAGTAAATAACTACATCCTTTTTTCATATGTTAAATTTGAGTATGCAAAAATAGGTCTGAAATGATGTTCCTGAATAATTTTGCATGTTAAATGATAAGCGGTTTAAATTTACCGCAGATTGATTTTATTAATGGTATGTGGTATGTTTTTTACTTTATCTTATATATCGGGTTTGAATAAGTTTGTAAAACTTATAACTTTGAGTGCCCGGTAATATATTAGAGCCGGATATTCGATTTGATTCCTGCAAATATGATCAGCACTATAATATTTCAAAAAAAATAATAATGGCAAATAAAGAAGCATTTATCCAGGCAATTAAATCAGGCTATAGTTTTAAAGGTGAATCTGTGCAGATAGGCGCTGCCATGCTGGATGGAGAAGTGATTGCAGATGCCCCTGTTTCACTTCCGCTTAAAACAATGAACAGGCACGGGTTGATTGCGGGTGCAACCGGAACGGGAAAAACCAAAAC
>JAGPDJ010000054.1 GCA_018057635.1 Ferruginibacter sp.
AACACACTCCCGAAAAATAAAATATCTTTGCCAAAATTTGAAATACACGTATGGATAAAAACTTTAATGTAGACAAGCAACATACACTGGTTGCGCCTATTAGTATTTCAGGTACAGGCCTGCATACAGGCATTAATGTAGATATGATTTTAAAACCTGCCAATCCCGGCTTTGGTTACCAGTTTCAAAGAACAGATTTACCGGGATCTCCTGTAATTAAAGCTGACTGCGACCTTGTTACAGAAACTTCCAGGGGCACAACCCTTGAAAAAGACGGTACCAAGGTAAGTACAGTTGAACATGTACTGGCGGCATTGGTTGGCATGGGCGTTGATAATTGCCTGATAGAGGTGAACGGTCCGGAAATACCCATCATTGATGGCAGTAGTGAACCCTTTGTAAATATCATTGAAAAAACAGGTGTTCTGGAGCAGGATGCCGCAAAAGCATGGTATACCATTGATACCAATATTTCCTTTTACGATGAAAAGAAACGCGTGGAAATGACTGCCTTACCGGCAACCAATTATGAAATAACTACCCTGATAGATTTTAACAGCCCGGTTTTGGGAACACAGCATGCCAGCCTAAAAAGCCTGAAAGATTTTAAATCTGAAATTGCTCCCTGCCGTACATTTTGTTTTTTACATGAACTGGAAATGCTCATTGACAACAACCTGATAAAAGGTGGTGACATTAACAACGCAATTGTTATAGTTGATAAAGCAGTTACCAATGAAGAAATGGGAAGACTTGCCAAAGCTTTCGGCAGAACAAAAGTTGAAGTGAAAAGTGAAGGTTATCTCAACAACCTGGAATTACGTTTTCCCAATGAACCTGCACGCCATAAATTACTGGATGTAGTTGGCGACCTGGCATTGATCGGTTACCCTATTAAAGCGCATATCATTGCTAACAGGCCCGGGCATAGCAGCAATGTAGAGTTTGCACGTAAAATAAAACAATACATCAAAAAGAACAAGCATACAAAAGGAATACCATTATACAATCCAAACCAACCGCCCGTTTATACTCAACAGCAGATTGAAAAAACACTCCCACACCGTTATCCCTTCCTGTTGGTTGACAAGATCATTGAATTAAATGCTGAGTATATTGTAGGTATCAAGAATGTTACTTTCAATGAATATTTTTTCCAGGGTCATTTTCCGGGAAACCCGGTGATGCCCGGTGTTTTACAAATAGAAGCGTTGGCACAAACCGGCGGAATACTATGCATCAATGCAATGCCGGAAGGTTCATACGACACTTATTTTTTAAAGGTTGATAATTGTAAATTCAAGCAAAAAGTTGTACCAGGCGATACCATGATCCTTAAAATGGAATTGATAGAACCTATAAGGCGTGGTATCTGCGTGATGCGAGGAAGCGTTTACGTAGGCAATAAGCTTTGCACAGAAGGCGACTTTACAGCACAGTTGGTGAAAAGGGTTGGGTGATGATGTGAGAATGTGATGAATGTGAAGAATGTGATGAGTGTGATGAATGTGATGAGTGTGATGATTTTCAAAATTTGGGGTAGCGGATTGCGACTTAAAATGTACATTTAATTTAAAAATTTAAAATCTTGATTTGTCTGACTAACTTTATTCACTCAGTCAGCAATCAAATACAAAACCTAAACAGCAATAATTAGCTAACCGGCATATTGGCTAATTGGCAATAAAAAATTTATGATCCATCCGCACACATACATTCATCCCAACGCTAAACTGGCAACCAATGTAAAGATTGATCCCTTTAGTGTAATACACCAGAATGTAGAAATTGGAGAAGGAACCTGGATAGGCAGCAGTGTAACAATAATGGAAGGTGCCCGTATTGGCAAGAATTGCCGCATTTTCCCCGGAGCCGTAATTGCAGGCATTCCTCAAGACCTTAAATATGAAGGGGAAATAACAACCGTGGAAATTGGAGATAATACAACCATACGTGAATTTGTTACCATTAACCGGGGCAGTAAAGACAGGTGGACTACTAAAGTGGGCAACAACTGCCTTATCATGGCCTATAGCCATATTGCACATGATTGTATAGTTGGAAATAACTGTATCATGAGCAACAATACGCAAATGGCAGGGCATGTAATTTTAGGTGATTATGCGATCCTTGCCGGCATGTGTGCCATTCACCAGTTTGTTCAGATTGGTCAGCATGCTTTTGTTTCCGGCGGTTCATTGGTGAGCAAAGATGTGCCACCTTATATCAAAGCAGGCCGAACTCCTTTAAGTTATGCCGGTGTAAATTCGGTTGGATTGAAACGCCGTGGATTTTCTCTTACAAGGATCAACCAGATACTGGACATTTATCGCATCATTTATAATAAGAATTTAAATACTTCACAGGCGTTAAATTTTATAGAGGAAGAATTACCCGCAACCGATGAAAGAGATGAGATCGTAACTTTTATCAGGGAAAGCGGGCGTGGCATCATTAAACGTTACAGCAAAGGAAGCCTGGATGATGAATAACACATGCTGCCACTTCCTGAAATTATGTAAATAACAAACAGAGAAACTGAAAGCTGTTTATTCATGGAGGCCATCCATTAATGTTCAAGACTATTTTCTTAAATATTATAGCATAAAATTAAATATTATGTTATTCAAAAGCCCCTTTAGGGGTTTGGGGTATGCAAATCACACTAACCAATACGGGCAAACGATACAACAGGGAATGGATATTCCGCCATGTTAATCATGAATTCTTACCCGGCAAATCTTATGCAATAACAGGCCCTAACGGATCCGGAAAATCAACACTGCTACAGGTTATAGCCGGTGCAGTTTTACACAGTGAAGGTGAAATAAATTATACTGATACAGGATACGGGATACAGGACAATAAACTTGCCGGGCGAATTCCAGAAAGTGAAGCTTACCGGCATATTTCCATCGCAACACCCTATCTTGAACTGATAGAAGAAATGACGGCCACCGAATTCCTTGATTTTCATGCCACCTTTAAACCATTTAATTTACCGGTAACGGAAATGCTTTCTGCCGTGAGCCTTCACAATGCAGCCAATAAACAGATCCGTTATTTCAGCAGCGGTATGAAACAACGTTTAAAAATGGCACAGGCTTTTTTCTGCAATACCCCGGTTTTATTACTGGATGAACCAACTACCAATTTAGACCAGGATGGGATCGCATTATACAGGCACCTCATCAGCAATCATACCAATGGCAGGCTTGTTATTGTGAGCAGTAATGATGAACAGGAATATAATTTCTGTGACGAAGTGGTTTCTATAAGCAATTACAAATAAAAGTCTACCTCCTGCTGGCAATCAGCAAATTGAGGTCGGTATATTTCAGGTCAAATCTTTCACTCAGGTGAAAATTAGTAAGGCTTCCTTTAAACAGGTAAATACCGCTGCGGATATTTATTTTATGCCAAACAAGGCTCTCAATTCCCCCTTCATCTGCTGTTTCAAGCAATAAAGGCATCAGTACATTGCTGATGGCCTGTGATGCTGTTCTTGCAAAACCACTCGGTATATTCGGCACACAATAATGAATCACGTCATACTTTGAAAAAGTTGGTTTTTTATGGGTGGTTACCATACTGGTTTCAAAACAACCGCCGTGATCGATACTTACATCCACGATCACCGTTCCGGGGCGCATATTACTCACCATATCTTCTGTAACAACAACGGGTGTTCTTCCGCCGTTACCACTCAAAGCACCTACAGCCACATCACAGGTTTTAAGTTGTTTGGCAAGTATTTTTGGTTCAATAACGGAGGTCCATAAACGCCCTCCTATATTGTTCTGCAATCTTTTAAGCCGGTAAATACTGTTATCAAATATTTTTACGCTTGCTCCCATTGCCAGTGCAGTCCTTGCAGCGTATTCACCTACAATTCCTGCTCCTATTATGATCACTTTTGTAGGCGGAATACCACTGATACCTCCTACCAGCACACCTTTTCCGTTATTGGCATTACTCAGGTACTGGCCTGCAATCAGCATCACGGCACTGCCTGCAATCTCACTCATGCTCCTTACGATGGGGTTATGTCCGCTGGCATCTTTCAGGTTTTCAAAACTAAGTGCCGTGATCTTTTTGCTCATCATTTTTTCCAGGATACTCTTCTTCATAACGGCAAGGTGTATCGGTGAAATGATGTATTGATTTGGCTTGAGTAATTCACAGTCATCTTCGCTTACCGGTGCACTTTTAACGATCACTTCACAATCAAAAATCGATTTTTTATCCATCACAATCTTTGCCCCGGCCTCACTGTAATCCTTGTCGGTGTAATTGGCGCCAATACCGGCATCTGTTTCAATATAAACAGTATGCCCGTTAGCAATGATTACACTTACTGCATCTGGTGTTAATGCAATCCTGTTCTCATTAAATGATGTCTCTTTGGGAATCCCGATACACAATTCTTCGCCTTTGGGTTTTACGTCCAGTGTTTCTTCCAGTGTTTCATATGCCAGTGAAGACGATACAAATGGTTTTGATGTAGCCATATTTTATTATGTGAGTATACAAATTACAAATTAATTTGCAGCTTTCGATGATTATGGCCGGTTGATTTCAAATAACAATGAACCGTATCATCAGGAAATAATCCCGGTGCTTTTTCAGGCCATTCAACCAAACACATATTGCCAGCATACAGGCAATCTTCCACACCTGCTGCAATTGCTTCTGATTCATCCTTCAACCGGTACAGGTCGAGGTGGTAAACAATTTCACCGGAACCGGTTCGGTATTCATTTATGATTGAAAATGTTGGGCTCCCAACTGCATCTTTAATATTCAATTGTTGACAAATAGCATGTATCAGCGTTGTTTTTCCTGCACCCATTTCTCCATGAAAAGCAAAAATTTTTCTGCCTGCAGCTGCAGCAATCAACTGCATGGCAGCCTGATCAATTTCCTGTAAAGCAAAATCCACAACCATGATGCAAAGATATTTTCATATTTAGTAAATACTTACCCTTTGCATAAGATAATTTTGCAGTATGGAAAAAGTAGACTGGAAAGTTGAGGGGATGACCTGCAGCAATTGTGCATTGACCATCAATAAATACCTGCAAAAAGAAGGCTTGCAGGATGTTGCTGTAAATCCCATCAGCGGTTCCGTTAGTTTTACCAAAAATGACACAATTGAAATTACCAGGTTAAAAAAGGGCATTGATTCACTGGGTTATCATGTTATAGACGGCGAGAAAAAAGAAACGGTCAAAGAATCTTTTTTATCCAATAACAAAAAAAGATTCCTGTTCACGCTTCCGTTTACATTGGTACTTATGATGCACATGCTGCATAAATGGCTGCCGCTTCATTGGCTGATGAACCCCTGGATACAATTAAGCATTTGCCTGCCTGTTTTTATTACCGGCATGTGGTTCTTTGGCAGGAGTGCAATAAAAAGCCTGCAGAACGGTATGCCGAATATGAACGTGCTCATTGCATTGGGTGCACTGGCATCATTTGCATACAGCCTTACCGGAACCTTATTAAACCTCGGGCCTGATTACCTTTTTTTTGAAACAACCGCATCCATTATCACCCTGGTGTTTATGGGTAATTACCTGGAAGATGTTTCTGTTCAATCTACACAACGTGCTATAAAGTCATTGGCAAAATCGCAGCGGGTAATGGCCAATATGATTGCATTTGATGATGAGCACAAAGAACAAATTTTTCCGCTGGAAAATACACAATTGAGAACCGGCGACCTGGTACTGATAAAAAACGGAGAGCAGGTACCGGTAGATTGTAAAATATTATGGGGAGAATGTATGGTAAATGAAGCCATCATTACCGGTGAGAGCATTCCGGTAGCAAAAAATAAAAAAGATACACTTATTGGCGGAAGTGTATTAGAAAACGGAATTGTAAAAGCACAGGTTACGGCAACCGGTAAAGACACTGTTTTATCGGGCATTTTGCAAATGGTTCAAAATGCCCAGGCAGAAAAACCTCCCATGCAAAAAATGGCGGATAAGATCAGTGCTATATTTGTACCCGTAGTTACCGGCATTGCGATCCTGACCTTTTTCATCAATTTTATTTTTTTTGATATCAGTACAGGAACATCACTGATGCGGGCCATTGCTGTACTTGTTATCTCCTGCCCCTGTGCCATGGGGTTAGCAACACCGGCAGCCATTGCAGTTGGACTTGGCCGTGCTGCTAAAAATGGCATACTTTTCCGGAATGCTTCCAGCCTGGAATCTTTTAAAACCATTAAACAGGTTGTATTTGATAAAACCGGAACGCTTACAACGGGCGATTTTGTTATAGCAGGTTATGAAACATCTGTAGATAAAGAGCGCTTTAAAACGATTGCTTATTCACTGGAAAAATTTTCAAACCACCCGTTGGCAAAAGCCATCATCTATGAATGGAAAACAAATGATATCATCAGGTGGGCCGGTATTGAGGAAATAAAAGGAATGGGCATCAAAGCCACTGACAGGGATGGCAATGTATTCATGGCCGGATCATTTAAAATACTCCCGGGAAACTTTACTGATACCAACCACAATATTTATATTGTAGAAAACGATCGGTTAATAGGCTGGATTGATGTGAAAGATGAAATAAGAAAAGAAGCAAAAGATGTGATCAACTGGCTGCATGCTCATAATATTAAAACGGTTTTGTTAAGTGGCGACAGAAAAGAAAAGGCAATGCTTGTTGCTGATGAACTGGGAATTGAAAATGTAATAGCGGAACAATCACCGCTTCAAAAACTTGATATCATTGCTGCGCTTAATAATGAAACTCCAACAGCCATGGTTGGTGATGGCATAAACGATGCACCTTCGCTGGCAAAAGCTACCCTGGGTATTGCACTTAGTGATTCCAGCCAGGTAGCGATGCAAAGTGCAGATGTAATACTCATGAACTATGGCCTCAGAAATTTACCCAAAGCGCTTGGCCTGGGAAAGCATACATACATCACTATCAAGGAAAATCTTTTTTGGGCATTTTTTTACAATATTATTGCCATCCCAATTGCAGCATTTGGATACCTTAGTCCTACAATTGCCGCACTGGCAATGGGTTTAAGTGATGTGGTGCTTGCAGCTAATTCTGTAAGGCTGTTTGTAAAAAAGGTTTTATAACTTCATTGCCTGGAGTAAAAAAGATTGAGCGATATTCATTTCATACTAAAAAAATACTGGGGTTTTGATACTTTCCGTCCTTTGCAGGAAGATATAATCCGGTCTGTATTAAATAAACAAGATACCCTTGCCCTATTGCCCACCGGTGGAGGAAAATCACTTTGTTTCCAGGTTCCTGCTTTGGCTATGGATGGAATTTGCCTGGTGATCAGCCCATTGATCGCCTTGATGAAAGACCAGGTTGAAAACCTGAAAAAAAGAGGAGTTCCGGCACTTGCCATTTATTCCGGAATGCACTTTGCAGATGTAAAGAAGACGTTGCAGAATGCCAGTTTTGGAAATTACAAGTTCCTGTATGTATCACCTGAACGGCTGGAAACAGACCTGTTCCTTGAATTTTTACCTGCCATCAAACCCTGCCTGGTTGCGGTTGATGAAGCGCATTGTATTTCACAATGGGGCTACGATTTCAGGCCACCATACCTGCGTATTGCAAACCTGCGGGAACAGCTGCCGGGTGTTCCGGTAATTGCATTAACAGCTTCTGCCACGCTGGATGTTCAAAATGATATTTGCGAAAAACTGAATTTTTCCGGGGAACAAAAGCGTTACCAGCAATCTTTTGCCAGGCCGAATCTATCATACAGCATTTTTTCCCCACCTTCCAAACAAATCAAATTAGTAGAGATATTAAAAAATGTTTCCGGTTCATCTATTGTTTATTGCAAAAGCAGGAGGCGTACACAATCATTGGCTGAACTGCTTATTCAAAATAATATATCTGCAGAATATTACCATGCCGGATTAACCGGAGAGCAAAGGAACACAAGACAAGAGGAATGGATAAACAATAAAACAAGGGTGATAGTAAGTACCAATGCTTTTGGCATGGGCATAGATAAACCAGACGTGCGGACTGTGATACATTTCGACATGCCTGATTGCCTGGAGAATTATTACCAGGAAGCAGGCCGGGCGGGCCGGGATGGTAAAAGAGCGTATGCAGTTCTTTTACAGGAAATAAATGAGACGGCCGAATTACAAAAACAGGTTGACCTGCGTTACCCGGGTGAAAAAGAGATCATAAAAATATATAAAGCAGTTATGAATTACCTGCAGGTGCCTGCTGGTAGCGGTGAAGGGCTCAGTTATGATTTTGATATTGCCGCATTTGCAGGAGCCTTTAAATTTAATATCCTGGAAGCAACCTATGGATTAAAGGCTTTATCGCAGGAAGACCTTATAAGTTATAATGAAATATTTTATAAACCCGCAACCCTTGTATTTACTATTTCAAAAAATGACCTGCTGGAATTTGAACAGCAATACCCTGCCCTGGAACCGCTGGTAAAAGCCTTGCTACGTATGTATGAAGGCATCTTTGATTATCCTGCTACCATTTATGAATCATTACTGTCAAAATTCTTACAGCAACCGGTCACGGTTATTCAAGCGCAGCTTAAACAATTGCATAGTTACCAGGTTGTTCATTATCAGCAACAAAATGATAAGCCCCAGCTTTTGTTGTTGAAGAACAGGATGTACTCCGATGATTTTAAAATAAACAGTAAAGCCCTGATTGAAAGAAAAGAGAATTACCAGGAAAGGATAACTGCCATGACGGATTATATTTCCGATACAAAATCATGCAGGAGTGTGATCATTGGGAATTATTTTAACGACAAAAAAATATTACCCTGCGGAATCTGTGATAATTGTATCAATAATAAAAATATCAGCCTGACTGCCGGTGAGTTCAAAATAATATCTGTAAAATTACTTGAATCGCTTAAAGCAGGAGCCATGGTGCCTGCTGAAGTACTGTGTTTGTTTGATGCTGGTCAAAAACAAAAAGTATGGACTGTTGTAAATTACCTGGTTTCAGAAAATCTTCTGTGTACAGACAAAGACGGGTTGATCTCTATAAAATAAATGACATGTTATTTACACAAAGTCATTGTATTGTCCGAAAGCTAACCAAAAGACATAAAAAAAGGGACCAAGATAGAAATCTAGTCCCGCTTTAAAATCCAATATCCTATGAAAAACCGAAACGAAGATAATGTGTACTTAGTTATTATCCAACTTATTTTATAAAATTTTTACATTCCTGCATAAGTATTTTATGCCTTAATTTATATATAGTTATTATATAATATATATAAATTCAATTTATTTTTGATATTTCTTTGCTCACGTTTGCATATTTTCCACTTTTAAATAGAAAACTGGCTCCCTGGTACCAGGCAATGGCTTCATTTTTCAATTTTTCATTCACAGGTATCTTTACATTTGTTCCGTTTATAAAGTTTGTTTTATACATATCAATGCCTTGCCTGGGAGAAAGAATTACCAAAGTATCATGTTTAATATACCCCATATCCTGGTAAGTACTTATGAAGGCCCTGTTGTTATTTGGTGCTACTTTATTTATATCATACCCCATAAACCTGCTGGTATAATCCAGGTTCATAAGGCCCAATAAGGTTGGAGCCAGGTCTATCTGGCTTGTCAACTTTTCTTCAATATGTGGTTTTACCAGTGCCGGGCTATAAACAATACAAGGTATGTGGTACCTGTTTGGAGGCAGATCTGTTTTTCCGGCACTTTTTGAGCAATGGTCGGCCAGGATCACAAACAACGTATTATTAAACCATGGTTTTTGGCGGGCATCCAGGATAAATTTATTGATGGCATAATCTGTATACTTTACAGCACCTTCTATGGATTGATAAGCCGGGTCAATATCAATTCTTCCGGTAGGATACGTATACGGCCGGTGATTGCTTACTGTCATGATATGATTAAAAAACGGCTTCCCCTTTTTATAACTGATGTCACACTCATCCAATGCTATACCGAATGCATCTTCATCAGCAAC
>JAGPDJ010000399.1 GCA_018057635.1 Ferruginibacter sp.
TATTAAATCAATTTTTGTAATTTCTACTTTTCAACGGTATAATTATTTCTGCAACAGTGCCCTTTTCTTTATATTTTTCATCGGTGGATTTATCTGTTATTGTTATTGAATAATCCATGTTGAATTTTTCATTTAACAGGCTGATGCGTTTATAAATATTATTAATAGCTGTAGATTCTATTTCTTTATTGATTTGCCTGATATCTTTTGAATGATTAATGCCAGGCCCGTTGTCTTCAATGATACAGCAGATATTATTGCTGGATTTCCTGATTATTATGTTGAGCGTTTTCTCTCCTTGATTTTGCCGCAACCCATGCCAGATAGCATTTTCAACCAATGGTTGTAACAGCATAGGCGGCACCATGATTTCATTCAGGTTTATGTTTTTATCAATTTCTAAGTGGTAGGAAAAATTCTCAAAACGAATCTTTTCCATCTCAATATATCTTTCCAGGTGTGTAATGGATTCCTGAAGGCTGATAAATGTATGTTTGGAATGTTCCAGCGTTTCCCTGATCAGTTGCGCAAACGAGCTCAGGTACCTGGAAGCATTTTTATTTTCGCCTTGCAGGATCATATCTTTGATACTGTTGAGGCAATTGAAAATAAAATGCGGATTCATTTGTGCATGCAATGCTTTCATTTCATAGGTTGACAACTGTTTATCCAGTTCGGCCCTCCGTCGAATATTTTTTATACGCTGACTTACATACAGCATAAGCAGCACTGCCAAAAGGGAAATGTACAATGACCGGAACCACCAGGTTGCCCAATAGGGCGGTTTAATAATGATTGTCATGGTTGTAGCTTCCTTATTCCAGGAGCCTTCATTGTTGGCAGCCTTTACCTGGAAAAGGTATTTTCCGGGTGGGAGGTTGGTATAGGTTGCAACAGTACTTTTACCTGCATCTACCCAGTCCTTATCTATCCCTTTCAGCATATATACATAACTGTTACTGGCAGTATGTGAAAAATTTGGGTTTGAATATTCAATACTGATAAAGTTCTGGTTGTAGGGCAGTTCTATTTTTTTTAAATAACTGGCATTTCCATTTGCTGTAAAAGGTTTGTTCATTACCGATATGCCGGTAATCAGGGTGGGAGTGATGTAACTGTTATATGTTATATCAGTGGGTAAAAAATAATTGATACCATTGATGCCACCAAAAAACAATCTGCCTTTTTCATCTGAACAACAGGAAGCAGTATTGAATTCTGCACTTTGTAAACCATTGCTTTCATTATAATTTTTAAAGACTTCTTTTTGAATGTCAAAACAGGAAATACCATTGTTGGTACTTAGCCAGAGATTCCCTTTCTTATCAGGTAAAATAGCATATATAACATCACCGGGAAGGCCATGCCGCTTGTCATAAATTTTTTTAATGCTCTCCGAAATTTCATCAAGTACTATCAATCCCTGGTCGCTTGCCAGCCACAGCATGTTTTTGTTTTTGTACAGGTGCCTGATGGTTTTGTGATTTTTTGTAAGCAACGGGAAGTTTCTGAATGTGCCTTCCTTGTAATCATATTCAAGCAAGCCTTCGCCTTCTGTGCAAATCCAGATAATTGTTTTACCTGGTTCCCGCCACATATACCTGCCATTGATCACCCTGTTTTCGAGATATTTTGCTTTATCATTGCATGTTTGCCATTTGTTTTCCAACATATTAAAAGCAAACAGCCCTTTCGTTCCGCTTAAAAACAATGTATTTTCTTCTGTTATTCCTGCAATGGAATAAAATTTACTGTGAACATTGTCTGCAATTTCTTTATGCCTGTTAAATATTCCTTTTTCAATATTGTAGCTGTACAATCCTCCCCAGGTTGCCATCCAGGTTAAGCCTTTTTCATGAAGCATCTGGTAAACATTATCGTGAAAAAGTGTCTGTTTATACGTTGGGTTGTTTTTAAAAAATGTCAGATTACCAAACGCAGAATCGGCTTCTATGATACCACCAGACTGAGTGCCGGCAATGAAACCTTTTCCCGGGATATGCAATAATCCCATGATCATATTGTCTGGCGCCTGGTTTCCCAGTTGGTCTGTTAACAGCACCTGATGAAAAAAGAATTTATCCGGATCATATTTTGCAATCCCTCCACCGCTGGTACCAATCCAGGTGATGCCCTGCTTGTCTTCAAAAAGAGAGATGATATAATTTTTCCGGATACTGTATTTATCTGAAGCAATAAAGCACCCGTTTGCCAGTTGCCCGTTTGTGAAATCGTACTTATAAATACCATTGTTAACGGTGCCAATCCAAATATTATTTTTACTGTCCCTGAGCAGGTCTGTAATTTCATTGTTTTTCAACTGCCAGGTTTTATTCCTGCTGTCAATTTTTTCAATAACCTTGTTGGTACTGCTGTTTATACGGATCAGGCCATGATTCAAACTTGCTAACCAGAGTTCCTTGTTGGTGAACAGGAAATGAGAGATGGTTAGGCCATCCCTGGGAAAGCCTTTCGTATTTTTTATCTGCAATGCCGTAAAATCAACGCCGTTAAAACGGTAAATGTCATTCCCGTTGGTGATGCATATACGCTGTTGTTCATCTTTTTTTATTTCACCCAATGATAGCTTATCCGGATTTTCAGTAAAAAAACGGCTTGTTTTTTTGTCATGGTTGTTCAACAGGTATAGTCCCTGGTTTGCAGTTACCACCCATATATTCTTATCACTATCTTCCATGATAAACTGTGTATTCAATTTATCAGCTTCGCAAGCATAACCTAGGTATGCAGCCGGGCTGGTAAACTGATCAGTATGGAATAGGTAGATACAAACACCATTAGGCGTTCCGATCCATAGATTTCCTTTGTAATCGGTAAAAAGGGTATTTACCTGGTTACCGCAAATGGATA